>JAKZVY010000281.1:0-4423 GCA_047515825.1 Dehalococcoidia bacterium | reverse complement strand
CTCCCGCCGCCGCTAATGACTCGATCACGCCTTCGCGGACCGCCTCGATCTCGATGCCGCTTTCCTTCAAGACCGCGGACGCCAGTCCGTCGTCCGCGAGCACAAATCCCATGAGAAAGTGCCCCGTACTGACTCGCGAATTGAAGAGCAATGATCCGCCCATCAGGGCCAGCCGGACCACTCTCTTGCTCCGCTCGCCAAGTTCAGGCGGCGAATCCAACGACCGCTCTACTCGTTCGGCTTGGCCTTGAAGCCTCGACTGGATCGTTCCCAGGTCAGCGCCGAGATCTGTCAGTACTCTGGCACCGATGCCGTCGGACTCGGCGACGAGCGCGAGGAGCATGTCCTCAGGCTCGATCTCCTCGTGTCCGAGCTGACTCGCTTCCAGGCCGGCCTGGTTCAACACTCTTTGGGCACGTTCCGTAAACAACCTGTCGTCAGTCACGTCCGGGAACCCCGTTGGCCACTGCGCGATCGTTGGGGTCGCCTCAGCGGTCTCGGAGTCGGTGTCGGTCCCGACCTGTTCGAGGACATGCTCGGCGACAAACACGGGCGCTCCGCAGCGAACGGCGAGCGCGATGGCGTCGCTCGGCCTGGAATCCAATTCGAGCGTGGTTTCGTTAGTCTGAAGCTCAACGTTTGCGAGGAACGTCTCACCACTCATCTCGCTCACCACAACACGAGATACGGTTGCGCCGAGGTCGCGTATCATTGAGTCCATCAGGTCGTGAGTCATCGGTCGCGGCATGTCCTGGCCTTGCAGCTTCAGGGCGATCGCGTTTCCCTCGGCCTCGCCGATCCAAATTGACAGAGACTTGCTCACCTCTTTTCCCTTCAGAATTACCGATCGTTGGCTGCTAAGCCTGTTTACCTTTACGTGGTCGACGGTCATCTCAAACATCGTGGTTCTCTCCTTTCGGTCTACGTGCGTGCGCATGGACATCCAATCGGAAAATCCATACTCAGTGGCGACGACGCGCTGGGCGTCGCGTAGGGATAGGGACAATCGCACCAGCTCATGGTCGGTCAGATTGGACAGATGGCGCGACGAGTCCCGAAAGCGGCTGAGGGCTGAGTTTTGGCCGGCTCGATACGCCTTCAGGAGGTCTTTGGCCTGGTTCCTGAGATGCTCAAGATTCGGCCGCACGGGTAGAGAGGAAGAGGGCATAGGCACTCCTTTCCGATGGCCCGGCGTCCGCTTGGTCGGGCAGAAAAGAGTGTCCGTTGTTCAGTCGTCGTAAAGGGGTGGGCTCGGCCCTTGCGCGGACTCGGGGGCTTCCCCTGAAGCACGTAGTTCATGATAGCTATGGACATGATGGTCGTCAAATGGATCGGGCGCATAGCTGGCAACGACGATAAGGGATGGTGGACAGCCCTTCAAGCCGCTTGTAATATGGCAAGGTCTATTGCGAACTCATGAGATGTGGGGGAGGTCTAGCATGAGTGTTTTCAAGCGTCTGGCAGTGGCTTACATGCTCCTGGTGGCGGTGGCGGTAGCCGTGCATTTCCTGGTCACTCAATTTTACGATCCGATGTTGGAAGGCACGGCACTCACAGTGTGGAGAGTCCTCGACCCGCTGATGGTGATCGGCGTCGCGGCTGCGCTGATAGCCGCCTTCGCCAGAAAGCGTGCGCTGGACGCCGGTACGGATGAGCAGACGGTTAGTCGGGAGTACCTGTCGGCGAACGCCATGTTTTACTACTCGGCGGCGCTGCTCATCGCACTTCTCTACAACTGGTTCGGCGTGGAATTTGCCGATCCTCCCAACGACGACGGGCAGGTATGGATTCTGATCGACACCACGCTTCCCATCCTGCTTGCTGCGAGCGGCGTCCGGCTGCTGCGAGCGTAGAAAGGGCTGAGCACAAAGTGGAACAGCACGGCAAAATCAATAAGACTGAGAATAACGGAGAGCGGCTTTCTGAGCGTTCCCATGGCGACCTCTCTCGTAGTGGTCTGGGCAATGATTCAACTAGCAGCCGACAGCCCATAGATGGCACACGCCCCAGAGCGCGTCAATCGATTCCCACCGTGGTCCTTGGTCTGCGACGAACTCTGCGACGGCTGTGTTGGTTCGTCTGAGACTCGGGATACAGGCCCATCGGAGGTCTAGTCACCTTCCAGGCGGGCGATTGCGATCCCCTGCTCGCCGGCGACGGAATAGAGCAGGTAGGTGTCGTTACCTTCCTTGAAGATAGCCGGGTCCCTTAGCTGACGGACCTTCTCCATGACCAGCCCGCGCGACGAAGGCGCTGCTGGAAGCTCCGCTCCCTCGTATTCAGTCTCAGGCTCGAGGACCAACACCGGCTCCGAAGCCTTCCACCGCGACCAGTCCTCGTTGAGGTCTATGGTCGAAAGGAGAACCCGCTCCGGCGAGTCTGCCGCGTTGGTGTAGAAGACCTTCAGCGTGTCGCCTTCGATATCCAGGGCCGTGTGCCGCATGTTGCTAGGGAACAGCTTAGGCCCCTGCTCGAAGTTGGTGAGGCCGTCCTTCGAACGGTAGAACACGCCGGGCATCCCCACGGCGTAGTGGTATCCTTTCCACTGAAATACTCTGAAGTAGGGTTCGCCCAGGCTTTCGGGTGACGCTTCAAAGTTGATGCCGTCTGTGGACACGGCTACCTTCGTCTTTTGTGTTCGGTCCGCCACCCAGCCGTGGTAGTACATGCGAATTTCCCGCTTCTCTTCGTCCACGTGGACATCCGGTGACGCCACATGGTTGTAGCAATGGGACTGCTCGATCTGCAGCGTTCCGGGCTCGTAGATGTTCCAGGGGTCCTCCAGGTGGTCGGAGTAGGCCAGCCTGATGAATGTTCCGGCATGGTGGGCGAAATAGAGGTAGTACTTTCCAAGCGGGTCCGAAAGCCATGACGGAGCCCGGATCAAGGACGGCCCGTTGACGTTCCCGCCCAGACTGGCGCTCATGCTCAGGTGGATGATGGGGTTGGATTCAAATCGTTTGATCTTCATGAGACGTCTCCCCATAGAGTAGTCGCGTGAACCAAGCAAGAGAAATACTACGTCGACGAAGGTGAGTTGTCCATCGCTGGAACCCGCAAGGAGCCTGCTTCAGATTTAGTGGGAGCCGCCAATCTTAGACTTATCCCAAAACCAGACGGATAGAGCAAAGAGTTGGGACAGGCTCTTGAGGGGGTTGGTTGGTAGATTGCACTCCCGAAGGTGGCACACCGGCGCGTTGCGCCGCTATCTCCGAACACGTTCTGCTACGGGACGTCCGTATTGATAACTGTCCCACCTGGTAGTAATGTATCGGTCAGTTGAGGTGGGAAAGGGACAGGGACGCAGACTCATGCGGGGGAAACTAAGGCTGGGGGACAGGGACTTGAACCCAGGCGGGAAGGGTAGGAAGGGAGATGCCACACGACATGGACGAGGAGACGCTCTATCGTGCGTTTGACCGGGCACTTCGGAATCATAGCGAACGAGAACGCCGAGAACGAGAACGCGGGGAGCGCGAACGCCACGAAGAACGCGATCGCGAGCACAGAGTAAATAGAGACGCGGAGACCGACAGTGGCGGCTGCGGCTGTTTCATGACGGGTGTACTCATACTAATCCTCCTAATCCTGATCGTCGGTTGGTTTACAGGATGGATGGAGACGTGGTGGAACTGGCTAAGCCCGATGATCGACGGACTGCTGAGCGGAGAATAGCGCCCTAGAGGGGGCCTCTACACTCCCAGCGAGTTGAGCTTGACGTAGTTGTATCGGTAGCTGGTCTTGTGGTCGTGGACCTTAAGATTGCTCACTGCGTTAGGAATGACAGGTGGGCGGCGGGGGCGAGTTGACTGGGCATTGGGTGTGAGGGATGATGGGCGGGAGATGATTCCTCTGAAGCTGACCCTCAGCAATTTCCTCTGTTACAGGGACGACCTGCCGCCGCTGGACCTGGAGGGCATTCACATCGCGTGCCTGTGCGGAGACAACGGGCACGGGAAGAGCGCGCTGTTGGACGCGATCACGTTCGCGCTGTGGGGAAGCTCACGTCTCGGCGACAACCGCAACCACGACGACCTGATCCACAAGGGCCAGCGGAACATGTACGTTGACCTGGAGTTCGAGTCGGCGGGGGACCGATATCGGGTGGTACGCCGCCGCACCAGCAGAAGGTCTCAGGGAGTGACGGACCTGCAATTGTTCATCCAGAACGAGTCCGACGGGTGGCTGGCGGTAACCGGCAACACGGTCAGGGATACACAGGCGCTGATCACTGAGCGCATCCGGCTGGATCACGAGACGTTCGTGAACACGGCTTTTCTGCGGCAGGGGGACGCGGACCACTTCACCACGTCCAGCCCGTCGGACCGGAAGCGCATACTGGCCGAGGTGCTGGATCTGTCGTACTACGACAGTCTGGAAGGTCGCGCACGGGACAGGTCGAGCGACCTCAGGGCGCGGGCGC
>JAKZVY010000280.1:0-5161 GCA_047515825.1 Dehalococcoidia bacterium | reverse complement strand
GACCCTGCGTGGCGAGGTAGAAACGTGGCAGAAGAGCCGCAATCGTGATGCGGTGCGCGTGAACTGGCGCTTCACCACCGAGGATGCCCGCATCAGGCTGAGGTCGCTATATCCTTCAATACAAACATGTTGAACCACTAGGGGGGCAACAAGTACGCCGGCCTGATCCTGTTCAGACGGCAGACGAGGTTTCTGGGACGTATTGGCCCTGTGTCTTTCAAGGACTCGATGGTGTTCTTCTCTCAATGCCAGACCAACTGTCTCAGGGTAAACCCATGGGGAGTGCCCGGTCTCGTTGCCGTGATCGCGTGAACTACCGACCACCGACTGTCACGCATCGAATAACGGCATGAAGGCAATGTAGGCTCAGGGCTGTTTCACGTTTAAGTACTGTGGCGGTGTCGGAAGCGTCAAAACGTGAGTGGTCATCCATGGGATGACGGCGCGAGGATGAGGCCATTCCTGTCAAGACAGCTCTAGTACGTGGGTTTCGAGAGTGCGCTGGCGCTTACTCACGCCGTCACTTCATGGCTAGGAGCCAAGCTTGCGTCGGGGTGGTGGTGTTACGGCAAAAGCCACCACAATCCTAGACCAGACAAAAACTGGCGATTGACCCGCTTACCATATAGACGGGTATGATGTATCCGATGTTGGCATTTGGCTCGTCGAACTGGATGGCACGGGGCATAGCTTTATGAAACGGCTGACAGATCTTACTCAAAGGCCGGTCGATGCGCCCGCTTTCGAGTACACCATAATTGCGATCATCATACTCAATGGCGCGGTGCTTGGAATGACAACCTCTCCCGCGCTGAGCGAGCGGTACGGGAGCTGGTTTACTCTCGGCAGCCGGATAGCCCTAGCGATATTCATCGTCGAAGCGCTGCTCAAGATGATCGCGTCGTCGCCTCGCGTTGCCGGGTACTTCAAAGACGGCTGGAACGTCTTCGACTTTCTCGTGATCGTGTTCGCGCTGATTCCGGCCACCGGCCAGTTTGCGATGATCGCCCGGCTCGCCCGCCTGCTGCGAGTGCTGCGGCTCATCTCCACGATCAGGGACCTGCGCCTAATCGTCTCCGCGCTCGTGCGCTCCATTCCCAGCGTGGGGCACGTCATGATGCTGATGAGCATCATCGTTTACATCTACGCCGTGATGGGCTACCACCTGTTTCACGAAGACGACCCTGAGAACTGGCGAAATCTCGGCATTTCCCTGCTTACGCTGTTCAACGTGATAACGCTGGAGGGTTGGACAGTGGTGATGGCCACCGCGATGAAGACACACTCGCTGGCGTGGCTGTACTTCGTGAGCTTCGTGATAGTCGGGACTTTCGTGGTCATAAACCTGTTCATCGCCATAATCATCAACAACCTGGACGAGGCGAAGCTGGAGCGTCTCCAAGACATCGAGCTTCCAGTATCGAGGGAAGAGTTGCTGCGAGAGATCCGCGCCACTCAGAATGCTCTCCAACGGCTCGAAGCCCACTTGGACGACGACAGAGAAGACGACTGAAAATCTGCCGGATATAGTGGGCTACGGGCCCGACGAGCTAGTCGGCGGTCAACCTTCACGCTTATTTGCCAGTCCCGCGATGTCCCTCCAGCCGTAGGACATCTCTACGAGGTCGGCCCCACCAATCGTGACGGTCTTTCGTCCGACTAGCGTACCTCCCAACGACTCGTAGAACCGGCGACCGGGATGGTTGTCCGCCAGCACCCACACCAGCATCGAGTCGAATCCGTCGATCAGGAGGCACTGAGCCACTGCTGAGACAAGGCGACGGCCCACGCCCTTACGCTGATACTCCTCGAGCAGGTAGATGACGTAGAGTTCGCCCCGGTAGATCGGGTTGCCTTCGCGTTCCGGCCCTCCTCCGGCGAAGCCAACGACCTCACCACCGTCGGTCTCGGCAACGAAGTTGCTCGTGGCGGGCTGGTCTGCTGCGAGAACCTCGCCCCACCTCGATTCGCTGACCCGATGCGAGAGGCCGGCCAGATGCTCGGCCGGCACGATGCCGGTATATGTGGTCCGCCACGTATCTCCGTGAACCATTGCCAGGGCGCCGGCGTCTGATGGGTTGGCAGTCCTTATTCGTATGTCCATACTTTCAATCCAATGGAGTATCGCTCCCGAGAATGGAGCGTTTTAACTTTTCATTTTGCCTGCCACGCCTGCCACACTTGCCCCCGTCAAAGCTGAGCCAGCTTTGGGATTCGGGGGCAGGTTTGGAATTAAACCTGCCCCCAATCTGCCACACCTGCCACGTTTTCGGCTTCCTTCGACAGGCTCAGGACATACTTTGGAGGATTCTGACGGTGAGTAGGGCGTGGTATATTGCGATTCGTGATAATAATGAGTGTGCCGGGGTCTTTGGATTGTCGAGCATGTCGTGGTGGGTGACACGCCTTAGCGTGTTCATTTGTTCGTAAGTGTAGTGTAGCATAGGGAATGGAAGGTGCGTCAAGGGCACTTCGACCCTTCGACTAGCTCAGAGCAAGCTCCGCTTAGGACAGGGTCCCTTGGATCAAGTTGCGACTGGCAAGTTGCGAGAAACCGGACTCTTGACAGCTTGTATCATCTGCACTACGTTACTTAATATCGGGTTAAAGTGCCTTTAGTTATGGTGATTCCGGCTGTGAGCCGACACTCCACAAGGAGCTTTCCAAATGTCTCAGCGTCTCCTCGATCGGATCGATGCACCGAGCGACCTCAAGGATCTGACTCATGATGAGCTGGCGCAGGTTGCTCAAGAGGCGCGAGAAACCATCATCTCCGTAATAACCGAGCGCGGCGGCCACCTGGCCTCCAACCTGGGAGTCGTCGAACTCACGTTGGCGCTGCACCGCATTTTCGACAGTCCCACCGACAGCTTAGTCTGGGACACCACGAACCAGACCTACACGCACAAGCTGGTAACGGGCCGACGCGACGAGTTCCAGAACATCCGGCTGGAGGGTGGCCTATCCGGGTTCGGAGAGCCAAGCGAAAGTCCGCACGACACGCTGGCCGCTGGCCACGCTGGCACCGGACTCTCGATCGCACTCGGAATCGCGGAGGGTGCCGCCAACCGCCGGAAGGACTCTTGGACCATCGCAGTAGTCGGGGACGGGGCGCTGACCTCCGGTTCGAGCTTCGAGGCGCTGAACAACATCGTGCACCTCAATCCTGAGAAGTTCATCGTCGTGCTCAACGACAACGGGATGTCCATATCCGAGAACATCGGATTCCTCACTAACTGGCGCAAGCGTCTGATCACTCACCCCGAGTTCCAGGCGATGATCGGGCGCATGAAAGCGCTTTCCAAGAAGGTGCCTACGGGCGAGCTGATGTACAGCCTCGTCAAGAGGTTCAATACCGGGCTCGCGGGTCTGATCGTGCCCACGATGTTCTGGACCGAGATGGGATTCCAGTACTTGGGTCCTGTGGACGGCCACGACTTCAAACAGCTCGAAGTGACGCTCAGGCAGGCCAGAAATCCCACCGGCTCTGTGCCCATGGTCCACGTGGTGACGCACAAGGGCCACGGCTACGAGCCCGCCGAAGACGACCCTGTCAAGTTTCACCAGCCGAGCTCTCCGCTGGGAGCCGGGTCTGGAGCTCCCACGTACTCGAGCGTGTTCGCCCGGACGATCACGCGAATTATGCACGAGGACGAATCCGTCGTCGGAATTAGCGCAGCAATGCTTGAGGGTACAGGGCTGGCGGAGGTGCGGCGCGATTTCCCGGACAGGATTTTCGACGTCGGTATCGCGGAGCAGCACGCCGTCAGCATGGCGGCGGGAATGGCATCGGCCGGACTCAATCCCTTCGTCTCGATCTACTCCACGTTCCTCCAACGAGCGTTCGACCAGGTAGTCCACGACGTCTGCCTCCAGAATCTGCCTGTGACGGTGATCGCGGACCGCGCGGGAATCGTGGGCGAGGACGGCAAGACGCACCACGGCGCCTTCGACATCACGTACCTCAGGTGCCTGCCCAACGCCGTCGTCGCGGCGCCCATGGACGAGAACGAGCTTCAGCACCTCATCTACACCGCCTACAAGCACCGGGGGCCATTCGCTATTCGCATCGCTAGGGGAACCGCGACCGGCGCACCGCTCGACGCCGACCTGAAAGAGCTTCCACTCGGCAGAGGCTCAGTGATCAGGGAAGGCCGCGACATTGTGATCTTTGCTCTTGGCAAGCCGGTCGGCCCCGCACTGGATGCGGCGCAAAGGCTCGCCGAGTATGGGATCTCATGCGGCGTCGTTAACCCGATCTTCGTCAAGCCCCTCGACGTCGGCCTGCTGTTGGACGCAGCGCGGAACGCGGGCCGCATCGTTACAGTAGAAGAGAACGTGCTGGCCGGAGGGTTCGGCTCTGCCGTACTCGAAGCGCTGGCCGAGGCCGGAATGGATGACGTATCGGTCCATCGAATCGGTATGCCGGACTCTTTCATCGAGCACGGCACTGCGGTCGATCAGCGGCACCGGCTGCGGCTGGACGCTGAAGGCATCGCCCATGAAGTCTTGAGTGTCTTCTTCCCCGAGGCGTCGTCTCGCCGGAGCGAGGTGGACCGGGAAGTGGCGGCGAGAGTGTAGCGGACGGCCCGACTACTAAAATTGCTAGTCTGCACCCTGGGAGCAAAGTCATGACACTAGAAGAGCAAACGGCCTTCTATGAAACTATACGGGAGGATCTGGAAGATAAGTCGTTCGGCAAGTGGGCGGTCGTGGCGAATGGGGCGCTAGTCGGAGTGTATGGTTCAAATCGAGAGGCTTCTGAAGTTGCGCTTCCTCTATTGAAGCAGGGAGCCTGTCTTGTCCGACACATTGGGTACCGCGTACAAGGGGTTCCACTGTCGTTGCAGATTCAACGTGTTCCCAATCACGTCCGATAATCGACCTATCGTTCACGGACTCATTAGCAGCCAAGCCGAGTTCGAAGTTACGCCTGAAGGCGGCAGCATCGCTTCCTCAGCGCCTGTTGGTTCTGGATCTATGTTGCTCGACACCGGGGCGACTGCGACAGTCTTGGACTTGGAAATAGCCGAGAAACTGTCGCTTCCTGAGACCGAACTTTACAAGGAAGAGACTGTTTCAGGCATAGGCGGAAGTGTTTCAGTGCGTCAGTTCACTGGTGTGACCTATTTGTCTACTTGGGGCATTACAGTCCCTACTA
>JAKZVY010000279.1:0-3413 GCA_047515825.1 Dehalococcoidia bacterium | reverse complement strand
CCAATGGTGTCTGTATCATCGCCGGTCTTGGTGGACATTTCGCACTGTTCCTCCTGCGGAGTAGTCATGTCCTTATACTACTCAGAGGAGTACTACCCAAAGGGAAGGACGGTTCTTATACCAATTAGTTGGAGCAGATGGTCTTGTACCCGCCCCTTTATCACTACGGAGGACAACGAAAATGCCACAGTCAGGACAGGAGATGCTCGATCAGAGCATCGCAACTTGCCAGCAGATAGCCGACGGCTTGGGGTCGCAGAACGCTGCGTGGGAGACCTCGGTGGTCGAGATAGTAGAGAATTTCGGAGAGGTGAGCGGCACCTTCTTCTTCAATACGATGCCCTCGATACCCCCGACCCGTACAGCCATGCGCGACGCCGACGCGCTGCTCAGCCTGAAGTCCCAGGAAGACTGGGGCGGGTTCGGACCCGCGCTGACCAAGCTCATCGCCAGCGCGCAGGACGTTATCGAGCAGGCGGGTATGAAAGGGACGACGCTGACGTGAGTGGTCCGGTACTCATCACGGGCGGCGCGGGCAGCGTCGGTCGTCAGCTTGTCGAGATGTTCGCCGAATCGGGTCGCACTGTGCGGATATTCGATCTGCCCATGATGGACTTCTCAGGACTTGAGGGCAGGGAAGGCATCGAGATAGTCCGAGGCGACATCACCGACGCCGACGGGGTGCGCTCAGCGGTCGCGGAAGCCGACGCCGTCCTGCATCTTGCCGCGCTGCTCCCTCCCAACAGCGAACGGAACCGCGACCTCACATTCAGGGTCAACGTGGGCGGTACGCAGAACATCATCGCTGCGATGGAGAGTGAAAATCCCGGCGCGCGGCTGGTGTTCACGTCGTCCATCAGCACATACGGCGATACCAGCGCGGAAGAGCCGCCGGTGCGAGTCGGCCACTCGCAGAGCGCGATAGACATCTACGTTGACAGCAAGATCGAGGGAGAGAAGCTGATCAGGGATTCGTCGCTGGACAACACCGTGGTGCTGAGGATAGCGGGCATATCGGTCCCTGCCTTCCTGGAGCCGCCCAACCCGTGGCCGTTCATGGAGGACCAGAGGGTCGAGATGGTGCATCGCGACGACGTCGCTGACGCGCTGTTCGCGTCGGTGAGCGCACCGGACGCGGGCGGCAGGGTGCTCAATATCGGCGGCGGCCCGAGCTGGCAGCTACGAGGCCGTGACTACGTTCGGGACTTCTTTGAGGTGATGGGCGCTCCGGTCGAGATGGCCACGTACAGAGATACTCCCGGCTGGATGGACTGGTACGATACGGAGGAGTCGCAGCGCATCCTGGGGTATCAGAACCGCAGCAATCAACACTACATCGGCGAGATGCAGGCGATCATCCAAAAGATGATGGAGGGGTAGGACGGTCAGTGTCGAACAGTCAACTGCAAGTCCGAGACATCCAAAAGCCGTTCTCGAAGTTCCGCGTGAACGTCCAGTATAACGGCAGGCGAGTATTGGATTTTCAAGATGCCGTTATGGTCTGCCAGGATAATCTGGAGTTCATGGAGACTCTTGAATCTGAATCCATGAAGTTGATTGTGACCTCGCCGCCGTACAATCTGGGCAAGTCATACGAGAGGCGATCGCCTCTGGACGACTACCTGGACGATCAGGCGCGGGTGATCTCTGAGTGCGTACGCCTCCTACATCCCAAAGGGTCGATATGTTGGCAGGTGGGCAACTATAGTAAGCGACGGCGAGGTTGTCCCGCTCGACACCGCGCTCTACCCGATGTTCAAGGCTCACGGTCTCAAGCTGCGCAACCGCATCGTATGGCACTTCGGGCATGGCCTACATTCGTCCAAGCGGCTGTCGGGACGATACGAGACGATCAACTGGTTTACCAAGTCGGACGATTACACGTTCAACCTCGATCCGATACGGGTGCCGTCCAAGTATCCGAACAAGCGGCACTTCAAGGGCCCCAACATCGGCAAGCTGTCCGGCAACCCACTCGGGAAGAATCCCAGTGACGTTTGGGAGTTCCCTAACGTCAAGAGCAACCACGTCGAGAAGACCATCCATCCCTGCCAGTTCCCGGTAGAGTTGGTGGAGCGGCTGGTCCTGTCGATGACCGACCCTGGCGACTCGGTTCTGGATCCGTATATGGGCGTGGGAGCCGCTGTCGTTGCGGCTGTGAAACATGATCGCGTGGGGTATGGGTGCGACATCGTGCAGGAGTACGTCGACATAGCCCATGAGCGACTGAGGTCTCTGCGGAACGGAACGCTGCGGACTCGTCCGATGGGCAAGCCGCTCTATGACCCGACAAAGCCCAACGGGGGGCATTGATGAGGATTGCTGCCCGCTACTCTCATCTGAACGGGGAGGAGTTTCTGTTAGTACATCGGAGGGAGCTATGGGACGAAATACTGGAAGTCATAGCCTCGGTCGATGCCGAAGCCTGCCGCACTAAGGTCTCCCGTGAAAGAAACATGGTGGGGAGTCTGCTCTATTCGCCGATAGACATGAATAAAGCCATGGCATCGGGGTTCAAACAGCGTGGCTGGGAACAGCGCAGGCAGGGATTTTGGGTAACTGCTGACGACAAGATTGTTCGCAGCATTGCCACTCTATCGCCGGATCGGCAGAAAACGGCCATCGAAGCAGCAGGATATGAGCCGATCTATTCATACAACCAGACCGACTTCGTCAAACAAAGGGTGGCAGTAGAGGTGCAGTTCGGCAAGTATGCGTTCGTGGCGCATGATCTGTTCGTCAAGCACATGGCGTTCTTCGTATCTGACGTCATAGACGTCGGGGTCGAAGTCCTGCCGATGAAGGAGCTCGAAAGGGACATGTCGTCAGGTGTGCCATACTATGAGCGTGACTTGTTGAACATCATGCGTCAAGGACGTGGGATTCCGGCTGTTCCTCTTGTGCTGATCGGAGTGGCCCCCTGAGCGGACTGCACTGGCAAGGTGTACAATCGCCTTCATCAATCCAACTGACTGCAGGGCAATACCCTCGCTGGAGATGAACCAATGGCAACCCAGACTGAAATCCAGGTAGTCGATCGGCAGACCACTCGGCAGAAGATGGAGGCGCTGCGCTCCATTCTGCGGGAGATGGACACCGTCATAGTGGCCTACTCCGGCGGAGTGGACAGCGCCTTCCTGGCTGCTGCCGCCAACGAGGTCTTGGGCGACAAGTCGCTCGCCGTCACCGCCAAGTCGCCGAGCCTGGCTCCATCAGAGCTTAGCGAGGCAGTCGATCTGGCTGAGCGTCTCGGACTCAACCACAGGGTCATCGAGACCCACGAGGTCGAGCGTGACGACTACGCCGAGAATAATCCGAACCGCTGCTTCTTCTGCAAGGACGAGCTTTACACCTACCTCTCCGGCTACGCGGAAGAGGAGGGCTACGGTCATATCGTCAACGGCACCAACACC
>JAKZVY010000278.1:0-5351 GCA_047515825.1 Dehalococcoidia bacterium | reverse complement strand
GACACGCCGCGTCGGACTGGCCGAGCGCATGGCCGAGGCTCTCGCCGACGGCGCGATGAGCAGCGCCAAGCTGGCCGAAGCCATCGACGCCAACCCCGGCTCGGTGCGCACGGCACTTGGTCGGCGGAGCGACCTGTTCGTCCTCGTGGACGGTGGGAAATGGGAGCTCAGGGTGTGGGAGAGTGGTAACGAGTGTTGATGAACGCTGACCATGAACATCATCATCATCACACCCTTAAGGGTGTGATGATGATGATGGGCGGTGTTGATGACATGTTGATGAGAGTTAACTATGAGGGGTGTGCATAACAAGCATGTCATCCTGAACCGAAGCGGAGCGTAGGTGAAGAGTCTGCTGACCTACAGCGTCGAGGGACGCTAGATGCTTCGACTCCGTTTCACTGCGCTCAGCATGGCACATGGCATTCAGTGTTGATGCGCGGTGTCCCGGAAATCGGTGGATGCGCCCCCGGAACGCCCCAGAACGGGAATGATATAATCCAGCCAACTTTCAGCCATGAGGTACAGGCAATGATCTCCATCTTCGTAACGATTCGCATCAAAGAGGGATACGCAGACGAATTCAGAGAGGCCAGCTTTGGCGACGCGCAGGGATCTGTTCGCGACGAACCAGGCTGCTTCCGTTTCGACATTCTCCAGAACGACGAGGACTCGAACCTCTTCCACCTGTACGAGGTGTATGCGGATGCTGCCGCACTGGACGCCCACCGCGAAGCCCCTCACTACAAGAAGTGGCGCTCCTCGGTTGAGCACATGTTCGACGGCGACATCGAGCGTGTAGCAATGGGCACGATCTTCCCGTCCGACGACGGCTGGCGCGCGCAGAAGCCCCATCTCCTGAACTGGTAGGTGAACAGGACAACCGGCCCCCTCTCCCCCAGAGCCTGCCCCGTACTCGATACGGGGGCTGACAGGGGTAGGTAAAGGTGTACAGCCAAGCATGAATGCCACCCGACAGGCCCCCTCTCCCTTAGGGAGAGGGTTGGGGTGAGGGTGACCCAGGCCGCTGGTCCTTAGTAAAAAGACCCGGAAAAACACCTGCACATTTCCCTGGTCTGCGACCTAGAATCGTCGATTGTAGAGGGCGTCCGCCGCCGACAGGCTCGGCGTCCTCGCAATCAGCAGGAGGTCGCAACTAATGGGAACAACGCATAGGGTCAGAAGTGGCGACGTAGCCATAATGGTCGGAACTCGCAAGGGCGGATTCATACTCTCATCGGACCAGTCGCGCGGCGATTGGTCGCTCTCGGGCCCTTTCAACGATCACGGCGACGTGTTCCACATGGTCTACGACTCCAGGAACGGCGGCACTGTGGTCTCCGCGGTCAACTCCATGTTCTGGGGCGCAAACGTCCAGCTCAGCCACGACTGGGGCGATACGTGGACCGACGCCGAACAGAACCCAAGGATGAGCGACGGGAGCGACCGGACGCTCGACCGCCTGTGGCACGTCGAGCCCGGACGGGCGGACGAGCCGGGCGTGATCTACGCGGGCGGCGCGCCGGCGTCGCTGTTCCGCAGCCTCGACTGGGGTCGCACATGGGAGCAGTGGTCGACGCTGACTCTGCACCCGACGCGGGATCGCTGGGAGCCCGGTCTGGGCGGCCTGTGTCTCCACAGCATGGTGCTGGACCCGAGGTCCACGGCTCGCATGTGGGTCGGCATCTCGGCTGTCGGAGTGATGACGACCGAGGACGCTGGCGAGTCCTGGGACATAGTCAACCGAGGCGTGAGGGCCGACTTCATGCCCGATCCGTTCCCCGAGTTTGGCCAGTGCACCCACAAGCTGCTTTCGCCGTCCTCTATGCCGGAGAGGCTCTATCAACAGAACCACTGTGGCTTCTTCAGGTCTGATGACGGCGGAGAAGAGTGGCTCGACCTCTCCGACGGGTTGCCGTCCAGGTTCGGGTTCGTACTCGGACTTCACCCCAACGACCCTGACTCCATCTACGTGCTACCTGAGGACAAGTCGACCATCGAGGCTGCTGGTGGCTTTGCCAGGTACGTCTCCGACGCCCAAATGCGGGTATTCAGAAGTCGAAACGCCGGTGAGGACTGGGAGCCGCTCACCAAAGGGCTACCCCAGAAGAACGCATACCTTCACGTCATGCGGGAGGGTATGGCCACGGACAGTCTCGACCCATGCGGCATCTACATCGGGACCAGCTCTGGCCAGATTTTCTACAGCCGCGACGACGGAGACTCGTGGGAGCTGATGATCGAGTACCTGCCGCCGATCAATTCGATAGAGGTGGCTATGGCGAAGTAGCTGTCGTGGGTCTCAGAGGGTGTTTACAATGGTGGTTCTTCAATGCCTCCTCTCCCTTGAGGGAGAGGACTGAGGTGAGGGTGTTAAAACGATTCCCCCTCATCCTAATCTTCTCCCGCCAGGGGAGAAGGGACTTTGAAAATACCCTCTCATGTCCTGCCGAACTCGCGCTCCAGATGCCCCGAGCTCATGTGGATCATCGTCGGACGTCCGTGCGGGCACGTGTGCGGCTGGGCGCACGCCTCCAGTTGACGGACCAGTTCCTGCATCTCTTCGTGACTCATCACCTTGCCGGCGCGGATTGCCCCGTGACAGGCGATCGAGTAGGCGGCCCGCTCCTCCCACGTCTCGAATCCGCCTCCCTCTTCCATGAGGTCGAGCACGTCGGTCAGCGCGGTCTTGTGGGCCACATTGATCAGGAGCGCCGGAACGGCCCTGACGACCACCGAGGTCCCTCCGAACTGTTCGAGCACGAATCCCATTCCAGATATAACCTCGGACTGTGTGGTGACCAGCTCGAATGCAACGTCGTCCAGCTCGACGACTAACGGCTCCAACAGGCTCTGGACATCTGGTGACCCCTCGGCGGCGTGTGCCGCCACGCGCTCGAACATCACCCGCTCGTGCGCCGCGTGCTGGTCGATTAGATACATGCCGTTCGGTCCCTCGGCGACAACGTAGGTGTTCTGTACCTGCCCGAGCACACGCAGGATGGGAAGCGCGTCTCGTGGCGGCGGGGGTGGCGGCGGAGCCTGATCGACCTGCGGCGGGTCTATGAGGTTGTGGTATCTCTCGATCGCGTCCCTGGGAGGAGGCGCGCCGCTTCGCGGGCCGGCAGATGTGAATGGATCGGTCGGCCAGAACGCCGACGGGCTCGGCGTCTGCGCCCGATGCCTGTCGTAGTACGCCGGCTGGCTGACGGCCCGGTGGCTCACCTCGGGAATCGGAGTGTGCTCAGCGAGCGTTCTGCGAACGGCCCGCTGCACCGTGCTGAACACGCTATTCTCCCGCCTGAACCTGATCTCGGCCTTTGCGGGATGCGCGTTTACGTCCACTTCCTGGAACGGCACGCTGACGCTGACCACCGCGACCGGGTATCTACGCTCGGCCATGAAGCCGTGATACGCTTGCTCTATGGCGTACGAGAGCGACCTGTTTCGCACCCACCGCCTGTTGGCGAACAGGCTGATGTAGCTGCGGTTGGCCCGATCCAGTGAAGGCGGACCAACTAGCCCGCTGACAGATGTGCCCGCGTCTTCCGAGTTCTCCGGAGTCACCTCCAGCATCGATTCCGCGACCTGGCGACCGTGTACTGCGGACACGGCGTCCCTGAGCTCGCCGCTCCCCGGACTGGAGAACGACCGGCCACGCTCCGGACTCAGCTCGAACCCGACTTCGGGGTACGCCATCGCGTAGTGGGCGACGACCCTGTGGATTCGTGTCTGCTCTGCATTGGCCGAGCTCAGGAATCTGCGACGCGCGGGCAGGTTGCGGAACAGGTGTCTGACGGTGATCGTCGTGCCGAAAGGCGCACCGGCCGGTCCGAGAGACACTACCTCTCCGTCTTCGATCTCTATGCTGGTGCCGCTGTCAGAGTCCGGCGTCCGTGTGCGCAACTCAACGCGGGCGACCGAGGCGATGCTTGGCAGCGCCTCGCCACGAAATCCGAGCGTGGACACGGCGTCCAGGTCTTCGGCCATCTCCAGCTTGCTGGTGGCGAATCGCTTGAATGCGAGTTCCACCTGGTCGGCTGGGATGCCGGACCCGTCGTCGGTGATACGAATATACTCGATGCCGCCGCCGCGAATCTCGATGCGTATTCGGGACGCACCGGCGTCCAACGCGTTTTCCACCAGCTCTTTTACGGCCGAGGCGGGACGCTCGATCACCTCCCCAGCCGCAATCTTTGACGAAACTTCAGGTCTGAGGAGCTGGATGGGCATGAGTTAGTCGGGGCTTTTGGCCGATCGTTTGCTGCGCGCGGCCCTGTATCCCACCCTGTCGGACCCGCCCGTGGCCACGAAGTCGTTGACAATCGCGTATATGTGGTCCATCTCATCGTCCGAAGCTGACCGGAAGAAGTACGGTTTGGCAAGCACGCCGCCAAAGGTATCCACGATCTCCGGGTAGTCGTCGATAACGAAGTCCGGCCAGTGCGGCACCTTCAGCAGCTCCAGGCCGTTGACGTAGTCGTAGATCGGCTTCTTGTAGATGCCCGACACCAGGTCCTGGAGCTCATGCCGTTCCACGTCTGAGTTACGCAGGCCGACTCCTGACCAGATGAACACCTTATGCCCGTCATCTACCAGACGCTCGAAAGTCTGCCTGGTCCCCGGCCGTAGACTGCCGTCCACGGCCAGTATCGTGTAGTCAACGTCGAAGAATATCTTGAGGCTCAAGCTGGGTACTTTCCTGGTCTATCTGCTGACAGCCCAGGAGATGCCGTTGAGCACCATCTGCTGGAACTCCGGTGTCTCGAAGCTGAGCCCATTATGTCCGAGCAGCGTCACGAACACCTTGCCGCTGCCGTAGCCCCGCGTCCATCCGAGCGGGAACGTTCCATCCGGCATGTGTACCGCGTCCTGTCCGCCCCAGGCGTAGGTGCCGTCTTCAGACGTGCCGTACATGAAGGTGTTGTTGCCTTCCTGGTAGTCGATGCCCATGTACAGCTCGTCGTTGGTCTCGAAGTCGGATATCCCCTTCACGCCGGCGTGCTCGGGTTGGGTCACGTTGACAGTGAACTTGCCGTAGGGTGGGTGGAAGCTGGTGCCCATGACCCATCCGCCGCCGGTGATCTCCTGGTACTCCTGCCAGGTCTCCGGGACACAGCCTGAAATGTGAATGCAGATGAAACCCTTGCCTGATTTGATGAAGCTCTTCATCCCGGCCTGCTCGTCATCGGACAGTGTCATTTCGCCGGCACGCAGGGTGTTGAACACCAGCGCGTCGTAGCCGCTCATGCGGTCGGCGTCGCTGAGTACGGACGCGTCTTCGGTCACCGTTATCGTATGTCCCGCCTGGATCAGGAACCTGGTTAAAACAGGTGTGGACTCTTCATAGG
>JAKZVY010000277.1:0-6392 GCA_047515825.1 Dehalococcoidia bacterium | reverse complement strand
GAACGTGACGATGCGTTGCAGAGCGAAATTGTAGCCAGTGCCAATGCCGACGGGAGTTGGTCATTCTACGAGTCCAGACTGTCTGCCTCGCGCGCCCGTGCCACGCCCACGCCAACACTGGAACCAACAGCTGCGCCGACGCCCTCACCGGTTCGGCCCGGTAAGTATTCCGAGTTCAACGGAGCCGTTGCGGCCACATGGCGGAGAATGCATGAGGGCGGCGAGATCGTGGCCTGCTACGAGGGTCTTGCGTTGCCGAGAGACAGCTTCTGCTTGTCGGAGGGCTTCAGGTTCACTCCTGACTATTCCGAGCTTCTGGACACCAAGTTTCTGGTGGCCCACCTTCCCGATGGAGACGCCCTTGTATTACAAGGCAACACCACGTCCAGAGCTGGAGGGGACATAACACTGGGCTGGATAACCTTCGAGAACCGGGTCATCACTCACCTGGAATTCAACGCGGCTCAGACATCCACACCCGTAGCCACGCCCACTCCAACGGCCACGCCGACGCGCGCGCAATCTGCCTCGGACCGGGCCGTGCTGATCGCTTTGTACCACAGCACGGGTGGCGCAAACTGGGTCGCCAACGCGAACTGGCTGAGCGCCAGGCCCATTGGCGAGTGGCACGGCGTCACCACGGACAGCAACGGCCGAGTTGTTTGGCTGGAACTCGGCGGCAATCAGTTGACGGGCGAGATTCCGCCTGAGCTGGGTGGCCTGTCCAACCTGACGGGGCTGGTTCTTTACGGCAACGGGTTGACAGGCGAGATTCCGCCTGAGCTGGGCCGCCTGTCCAACCTGACAAGGCTGGATCTCGGCGACAACCAGTTGGCGGGCGAGATTCCGCCTGAGCTGGGGCGCCTGTCCAACCTGAGGGAGTTGGGTCTCGGCTTCAACCAGTTGACGGGCGAGATTCCGCCTGAGCTGGGCCGCCTGTCCAACCTGACGTCGCTGACTTTCGACGGCAACGGGTTGACGGGCGAGATTCCGCCTGAGCTGGGCGGGCTGTCCAACCTGAATCATCTGGTTCTCGGCGGCAACCCGTTGACCGGGTGCATACCTGAGGGGTTGCGAGATATCGAGCATAATGATCTTGTAGAACTCAACTTGCCCGATTGCGGCGCAGCCACCACCGTCACTTCTCTGGGAGTTGCGGAGATGACGCCTCTGACGTCCATCGGCGAGATGGTGCCGATCTCGGTGACTGCCAACATGTCGGATGGCTCAAGTCAGGTTGTTGAAAGCGGGCTGGTGCAGTGGCAGTCCTCCGATCCCTGGGTGGCGTCGGTGTCGAATGGCATAGTCACCAGCGTTGGCGCGGGGAACGCAATGATCACCGCGACCTACGAGGGGCGAAACGTGGAAGCGCTTGTGTCCGTGCGAATCTCCACGAGGTCCACGGGTACCGTTCGAGTCATTTACGCAGCGCCGTCGGACCGAGAGTTCCGGGCCGACGCCAGCGAGGGCATTGCCCACGCCATTGTGGATCTGCAATCTTGGTATCGCCGGGAACTCGGCGGGCTGACGTTTTCGATTTACGAGGCCACTCCGGAAGTGTGCCGGATGAGCGAGCCGGAGGCTTACTACGAGAGTGGCAACGCCTGGGCCAGAGTGGTGGAGGGCGTGCAGCCCTGCGCACCGGTGGAACACGGCCACCCGGATTTCGTGTGGGTCATCTACCCGGACGTAGAGGAGGCCTGCGATGAGCCCCATGAGTTGGGCGCCGGGAGGTGGGGGTTGACGATACTGCCAGACATCGAGGGTATAACCAACCCAGGTAAGGAATTCTATCGGTGCGGGGAGCGGTCTTACTTCGACCCCATTGGGCGCTGGATTGGCGGGCTCGGGCATGAGCTGGGCCATGCGCTGGGACTTCCGCATCCACCGGGGTGCGATCCCTGGGACCCGGCGACATGCGACGACCTGGAAGCTTTGTCACTCATGCACGACGGGTACACACCTTACCCAGACACCTATCTGCTTCCCGACGATAAGGAAATCCTTATCCGTTCGCCGTTGATTGGGAGAGGACCTGCGTCTGCACTCGATTCGTTCGATGCTCCAAACGCATCGACCCTTCAGGGCGTAGCGCTGGGGCTGGACGGCGAGCCAGTGGAAGGTCTCCGGGTCTCGCTGGTAGCCGAAACCTTCTGGAGCTGGGGAGAGACAGGCCGGGACGGGACCTTCGAGATTCGCCTGCCCGAAGGTTCGTCAGGGCCATCCATCCTGAGCATCCACGCAGGCGGCGCTGGGGACTGCGGATGGCTGGGGTACCACGGCCCTGACGGGGTCACAACGGCCCGCACACAGGCGACACGAGTTGAGATAGCCGGCGGAAACGTGACTGGTATGGAGATACGGCTCCCCGTTAACCTGGACGATCTGTGCTCCGGACAAAGGAAGGTGAGCGGTATAGTGCTTGGTCCTGACGGCAGGCCAGTCGAAGGCATTGGGTTGGAAGTAGTTGATGAATGGCTCCAGACCGGGGTGGATGGAACCTTTGATTTCGCTGTCCCTGAAGGCTGGGTAGGCTCTCCTGTCCTGGGCATCTACGCGGGTGAAATAGTGCCGGGCTGCGACTTGGTGGGGTACTACGGCCCCGGCGGGTTCACGACGCTGTTCGAAGAAGCATGGCTTGAGATAGGCGTTCTCGGAGCCACGGGCATCGAGATACGGCTACCGGCCACCCCGGATGATTTATGCAGCAGACAGAGCATGGTGAGCGGAGCAGTGCTGGGGCCGGACGGCGAAACGGGTGCAGGGATCTGGATCGAGTTAACAGCCGAAGCCTTATGGCAATGGGGAGTGACCGGTCAGGATGGGACTTTCAAGATACGCCTGCTCGATGGCTGGTCCGGCTCGTATCTCCTGAGCATCTACGCCGACGAAGTAGTTCCGGGCTGCGGATTGGTGGGATTCTACGGACCCGGCGGGTTCACGACGCTACGCGAAGAAGCTACGCGGGTCGAGGTCGGCGACGCCGATGTGACCGGAATCGAGATAAGGCTTCCGGCCAGCCCGGATGATTTGTGCAACCGGCAAGAGTAGATAAGCGCTTGAGAGACAGAAGCCTGCTAGGGTCCTTAGAAAACCGGCCGATCAAGTTACCAGCGCAGCATCTACACCGCCAACCTAAGCCTGAATGCGAAAGTTCTTGATTTCGTCAAGTTTGGTGGACCGGCCTGAACCCGAACTTGGACGCACGTTCGCTGAGTCGGGCAGATTGTGCAGGCCACAGTTGTGGAAATGTCCAAACCCGGCCCGGACTCTCCAGTGCCGATGCAGAGCAGATGCTGTCCGAGATCGCCCAGGTCTCCGAACAGCAGGTGACCCAGCTCGCGGCCCTAACTGGCGGCGGCACCAACAACCGCCCCATAACCGCCCACGGAGTACGCTGACTAAAGAAACCCCCTACACCTCCCGAAACTCCCCCTCCACCGTGTTATCGTCGTCCTTGGACTTGGACCCGTCCGAGCCTGGAGGCGGAGGCGGCGCGTCGTCTGATGTTGCGTCGCCGGGTGTGGCTCCTGCCTGACTCTGGCTGTACACTGCCTGGCCGACCTTCTGAAGCGATTCTTGCAGCTCGTTCACCGTCGCCTCGATGCGGGCGATGTCGTTGTTCTGCAAAGCGGATCGGACGGCGGCCACCTTGCCTTCGACCTCCGTCTTGAGGTCTTCGGGGATGTTCTCAGCGTTGTCCTGGACCGTCTTTTCGGCAGTGTAGGCTAGGTTTTCGGCGTTGTTGCGCGTCTGGACCTCCTGGCGACGGCGCTCGTCTTCCTCTGCGAACCGCTCGGCGTCGGACACCATCTGCTCGATCTCATCCTGGGACAGCCCCGAGCTGGCGGTGATGGTGATGCGTTGCTCCTTGCCGGTGCCCTTGTCCTTGGCCGAGACGCTCAGAATGCCGTTTGCGTCTATGTCGAAGGAAACTTCGATCTGTGGCATCCCTCGTGGAGCCGGGAGTATTCCGTCCAGGATAAACCGGCCGATCGACTTGTTCTCAGGCGCCATTGAGCGTTCGCCCTGGACGACGTGTACCTCGACGCTGGTCTGGTTGTCGGCGGCCGTGGTGAACACTTCGCTCTTGGACGTCGGGATGGTCGTGTTCCTTGTGATCAGCCCGGTCGAGACACCCCCCAGCGTTTCTATTCCAAGGGTGAGCGGCGTGACATCCAGCAGCAGGATGTCCTGCACGTCCCCCTGGAGCACTCCGGCCTGGATCGCCGCGCCCACCGCGACGACCTCGTCGGGGTTGACGCCCTGGTTCGGCTCCTTGCCGAACAGGTTGACGACGGCCTCACGCACCGCGGGCATACGGGTCATGCCGCCCACGAGCACCACCTCGTCGATCTCGGAGGCTGACACTCCCGCGTCTTTTATGGCCTGGCGGCAGGGTTCGACTGTCCGCTGGACGAGGGAGTCAACGAGCTGTTCGAGCTTCGACCTGCTCAGCGTCATGATCAGGTGCTTGGGACCGGAGGCGTCAGCGGTGATGAAGGGCAGGTTGATCTCGGTCTGCATGAGGGTGGACAGCTCGATCTTGGCCCGCTCCGCGGCCTCGCGGAGCCGCTGGAGCGCCATCCTGTCCTGCTTGAGATCTATGCCCTGCTCCCTCTGGAACTCTTCGGCGATCCAGTCGATAATGTGCTGGTCGAAGTCGTCGCCGCCCAGGTGCGTGTCGCCGTTGGTGGCCATGACCTCGAACACACCGTCGCCGATCTGGAGCACGGTGATGTCGAAGGTCCCGCCGCCCAGGTCGTACACGGCAATCGTCTGGTCGGTGTTCTTGTCCAGGCCGTACGCGAGCGAGGCCGCGGTCGGCTCGTTAATGATGCGAAGCACCTCGAGTCCGGCGATCCGGCCCGCGTCCTTAGTCGCGTTACGCTGGCTGTCGTCGAAGTATGCGGGGACGGTTATCACGGCCTGCGTGACCGGCGATCCAAGCTTCGCCTCGGCGTCCTGCTTCATCTTCTGGAGCACCATCGCCGCGACTTCCGGAGGCGCGTGCGACTGGCCCGCCATCTCCACGGCGGCGTCGCCGTTGGAGTTCCGCACCACCTTGTAGGGCATCAGGCCGGTGTCGCGCTGTACGCTGGCATCCTCGTACCGGCGGCCCATGAACCTCTTGATGGAGAAGACGGTGTTTTCGGGATTGGTCACGGCCTGCCGCTTGGCGGTCGCGCCGACGTATCTTTCGTTGGAGCGCGGGTTGACCGCGACCATGGACGGCGTTGTTCGACCGCCCTCTGAGTTCTCGACGACGCGCGGCTCGCCGCCCTCGATGACGGCCATGCACGAGTTTGTTGTGCCAAGGTCTATGCCGAGTATGTTAGGCATCTAGTGCGCCTCCTGCTGCTGTATCTCTGATTCTGGGTTTTCGTCTGGCTCCGGCAGCGCCTGGGCGACGCTCACCTGGGCCGCGCGCAATACGCGATTTCGGAGCTTGTAGCCGTCTCTGATGACACGGACCACGGCTCCTTCCTCAACTTCGTTCGTCGGCTCGAAGAACACGGCCTCGTGTTCGTACACGTCAAAAGGCTGGCCGATCGCCGCCTCGATCCGAGACAGTCCCTCGCTGTGAAGGACACCCTCCATGCTGCGAAGAACGAGCTGGATGCCTTCGAACCAGCTCGGATCGACCGAGTCTTCGGGCAGGTGATTGACCGCCCTGCTGAAGTCGTCCGCCACGGTGACGAGCTTCAGGAGAAGCTGGGCGGAGATTCGATCTCTGCTCTCTTCCATCTCCTGGGCGGCGCGCTTCTTGTAGTTGTCGAGATCGGCCTTGTAGCGGAGCGCCATGGCCTTGAACTGGTCTCGTTCTCGCTCGGACTCCTCTAGCTGCGCCTGAAGCTGGGCCGTCTCGTCCAATTCGGTATCCATCTGGGCCTCGATGGCCTGGATGTCATCTGTCTGGTGGTCATCGGTCATCTAGGTCGGACCTCCGGTTACAAGTTCATTTCAGCCGGCGAGAACGTGAAACATCTCGTCCAGGCTCTCGTTGAGCGCGCGCCTGAGCTGCGGGCCTTCGAGCTGAGCCATCTGCGCTCGCATCACTATCATTTTGTTGAACAGATTCATAGCCATGTGGACCCCGGCAAGGTTCAGGCCGAGATTCTCCACAAGGTGCTTGATCAGCCTGAGCTTGGCCATATCTTCGTCAGAGTAGAGTCTGGACATGCCGCCGGTACGGGACGGTAAGACAAGGCCGACCCTCTCATATTTTCGTAAAGTCTGGGGGTGCATGTCTAGGATGCGCGCCGCAACGCTTATGACATATACGCCTTCTTGCATTGGCTTGCCACACTTTCCGATTCGGCCCGGGATTCCGGGCGGATGCTAACCGATAACTCTACAGGTCGTTGTATCAGTTGGTCGAGTCAAATCAC
>JAKZVY010000276.1:0-4158 GCA_047515825.1 Dehalococcoidia bacterium | reverse complement strand
TTCGACCACTTCAACACGCTCAGATGCCTGGTCGGACACTCCCACGTACCATTTATCTGTCGTTGGAACGAGGCGAAAGGCGCCGTCTTCATTGGTCCGCGGTACGGAGTCCCGTACTACTTGGGAGAAGAGAGGCTCATCGTCAATCCCGGAAGTGTAGGGCAGCCTAGAGACGGCGATCCGAGGGCCGCGTACGCGATCTATGACTCTGAACAGGAAACCGTGACGCACCATCGAGTCCCATACGACATCGCCACGACCCAGAAGAAGATGCAGGCACACGGCCTGCCGGAGTATTTGGTGGAGCGGCTGGACTACGGGCGCTGAACTTCCGTGTGACTTCAGATCAGCGGTCAGCTTCTGGAGACAGCGCCTGCCAACCTTTGGATCGTCTGGGAGTTCGGGGTGGCAGATCCCGGATCTTCTGGGCGCAGTCCGATACCAGCTTAGGGTCAGAGAGGGAAACAACAATCCCATCGACACCGGAGTCGCGGAGCGCAGTCAAGCCGGTGACCGGTAATGACTGTGAGACCTCCACAAGCGCCGCGCCGCCCGTCGAAGCCGCGGTGCGCCTGATATCGACTAGGTCTTTGAAGATCACCTCACAAGCGCCCTTCGGTCGTGGATTGAGTGATCCATCCACTCCGACAGCCCTTAGCGCCTCTGCTGTCTCTCTATCCGTACGTTCCGACAGGGAAACGATTACCGCGCTGTCTTGAAGGCTGGCGATCGCTGCGGGCGCTGAATCGAGGTCAATAATGAAGAAGTCGCATCCGGCACTTGCGAGGGCCGCCACTTCGTCGTCGCTGAGAGGGCCGGGGCCCGCGCCCCAGATCAGCCCATCAACGGCGTCGCTGATCGACTTGACGTCAACTCCGTCAAGTATCACCGCGTCAACGGTGTCGATCAAGGACGATGACAGGTCTTCGATCCGCGCCCTGCCGATCAGGGCTAGGGTCGGAGATGGCCCTGTCATTCCGGCCAACGCCCCGAATCCCAGCGGCTGAGGCCCCTGCCGTCCCAGTCTTCCGATCAGATCCATCAGCTTGCTCATACTCGGTGAGGCCCCCGGCGGTAAAACTGTGCTGTCCGATTTCGACTTCTGGGATTCTAAGGGCTAACCAGTGTGGGATTCAACCTAGCTATTGCCAAAGGCGGTAGGCGGTATTACCCTATGCGCCGAAAGGGGACAGCGGCCTTGGAAGCACGCCAGATCGACGGCAACTCTCTTAGATATCTCATCGTCGAGCCTGACGACTATGACAAGACGCTGGAGTACCCAACCGTCGTCCTGCTCCACGGCTTTGGGGCGAGCATGTCCGACCTTGCGGGACTGGCCCCCGCGATAGATCGGACAGGCTACCTGTATCTGTTTCCCAACGCGCCTATTCCGATGCAGATCGGGATAGGAATGACCGGCTACGCCTGGACTCCTCCGGGAGGCGACGGTACAGACCACACCGCGCAGCGCTCGGAAGACCTGTTGGCCGCGTTCTTCGACGAGGTATGCGAGCGCCACGCTCTCACGCACGGCGAAATCGTGATGGGTGGGTTCTCCCAAGGCGGGATGATGACCTACCGATTCGGACTCCAGAGGCCGGAGATATTCGCGGGACTTGCTATTCTGAGCGGACAGGTTCCTTCGCCGGACGCGCTTTCTGAGAGTCTGCCGGAGTATAGGGGCCAGCCGATATTCGTCGTCCACGGGACGCAGGACGCAGTGATCGATATCGCCGACGGTCGGAGGTCACGGGAGTTTCTGGAATCGGCAGGATACGCTCCACAGTATCATGAGTACGAGATGGGGCACGAGATAAACCAGGATGTGCTAGCAGATCTGGTTTCGTGGCTGCACGATCTGATGCCCCCGCTGCGTTCGCGCTGAGCAAGTTCAAAGTGAGACCCACCGAAGACCGAATGTAATTCACCACTCCAACCAACACATTCTCAATGTAGGAAGGAAGACGAAAGATGGTAAGACTGCGGACAAACAACATACTAGCCAGAAACAGGCAGGGCAAGAAGGGCCTCGGCCTCAGTCTCGTGTATCCGTCCGCTGAGGCGATAGAGCTCGTCGGCATGCTCGGAGGTTTCGATCACGTGAACCTCGACGGCGAGCACGGTCTGTTCTCACCGGAGTCCATAGACGCGATGGTCAGGGTCGCGGACGGGTATGGGCTGACGGTCACGGCTCGCGTGCCGAACCTGCAATCGTCCACGATCAACCTGTTCTTGGATAGGGGAGTGCAGGGCATTCTGGGGCCGCACGTCGAGACAGCGGCCCAGGCCAAGCAGCTTGTGGACGCCTGCCGGTTCGTTCCGGAGGGGCAGCGGAGCTGGGGCGGAGGTCGGGGGACGTTCTACAACGACGGCGGCCTGTTGGACCAGCCTGGCACTCAGCGTACCGAGTACATGGAGTTGGCAAACCGTGAGATGCTTGTTATGGCGCAGCTTGAGACGGCGACGACCTTCGAGAACCTCGAAGAGATATTGGCCGTAGCGGGCATCGACGCGTTCGCCTGGGGTTCCAACGACCTGGCACAGTCGATGGGTCTTCCAGGACAGCCGGACCACCCGGACGTCAAGGCGGCAGAGGCCGGAGTAGAGGGGCGCATTCACGCCGCCGGGCGGAAGATGTCTCATGACATATTGTCGGCTGCGGGCCTCCCGACGATGATCCTGGACAGCGCGAGAAGCTTTCTAGAATCTCAATCGTAGATACTGGCGCCAATGGGGTAGGAGATTTAGACATGGCAACGATGCAAGCCGCATTTTTCGATGGCCAGGGCGAGATGGAGGTCAGGGAAGTCGACAGGCCGGAAGTCGGGCCCGGCGACGCGCTTATTCGAGTCCAAGCCGTTGGTATCTGCGGCTCAGATCTCCAGATGAACGTGGACAAGACCGAACCTGACCGTCTTCCTGCTGGGCACGAGGTTGCAGGGGAAGTCGTGGCGATCGGGGAGGGAGTGGACCCGACCATGCTGGGCAAGCGTGTCGCTGTAGATATCATCGGGCATGGGCGCGCGTGTTCAACGTGCTGGTACTGCCGCCAGGGGCAGTTCAGGGCGTGCCTGGACATGGCGCCATCTGAGGGTGGCGGTTTCGCGGAGTTCATGAAGCGCAAGGCGATTGGCTGCTACCCTGTCCCCGATTCGCTGTCATGGGAAGAGGTGGCGCTGGTGGAGCCCCTGGCTGTTTCGGTGCATGGGGTGAGGCTGGGGGAGCTGAAGGGCGGTGAGGTAGTCACGGTCCTAGGGTCAGGGAACATAGGACTGACCGCGATCGCGGCAGCCAATGCACTGGGAGCTGGCAAGGTGATCGCGTCCGCGAGGTATGAGCAGCAGGCTACCATGGCCAAGATGGTCGGCGCGGACGAGGTCTATCCGGACCGCGGGCCGGAGTTATGGGACGCCATCGCCGAGGCCACCGACGAGCGCGGCTCAGATATGACCATCGAGACTGTGGGCGGACACCAGTCGGCGACGATGCACCAGTCCGTCGAGGTAACGCGAGTGCAGGGCAGGATAGTGATCGTTGGGGGATTTCGTCGACCGTTTGAGTTCGACTTTCTGACGCCGATGTTGAAGGAGCAGATCTTCGTCTTTTCCTCATGCTACAACGTTCTTGACGGTAGGCACGACTATGAGGTCGCAATCGACATGATGGCGTCCAGGAGAGCTATCATCGACCGGATGGTGACTCACAGGTACGGGCTGGATGAAATTCAGAAGGCGTTCGAGACGGCGTACGACAAGAACAGCGGCTCGGTGAAGGTCCAGATACATCTGAACTGAGTTCGGTGGGATCATGCCATTCTGCTGAGACAACGGTATGGGCATGATGGCGTACGGCTCTCTGGCACACGGGCTTCTGACGGGAGCGATGACGCCGGAGACGACTTTCGAGAAAGACGACTGGCGTCGGGGTCTGAATGCCTTCGTCCAGCCTATCTTCGAGGGCCAGCACTCCTCGACAACCTGAAGAAAGTGGACAGGTCAAGGAGATCGCGGCTGACAGGGGCTACTCGGTGGCGCAGCTTGCGCTGGCGTGGGTGGCGTCGGAGTTGACTGTCTCGGTCGCCCTGGTCGGTACGCGCAGGCCGGAGGAGATGGAGGAGAACGCGGCAGCGGCGGACTGGGAACTGACCTCGGAGGAGCG
>JAKZVY010000275.1:0-6807 GCA_047515825.1 Dehalococcoidia bacterium | reverse complement strand
AGTGTTCAATACTTCGGATAATCTGTAACCAGAGCCAAGTCGAGGTGGAGAACTGATTATGTCCAGACAAGATGTGCTTGATACGATCTGGGAAGCGCCGGATGACCTCTGGGAGGAGATTGAGCCTGTGATTGGAGAACTCGATCCCCCAAAGGCGACCGGACGCAAGAGAGAAGACCCCCGTGGAATGCTCAACGCAATCATCTTTCGGATGCGCTCGGGCTGCCAGTGGAACAAGCTGCCAAAGAGTCTGGGCAATGACAGTACCATCCATCGCACGTTCCAGAGGTGGGAATCGGCCGGAGTGTTGCCCAGGGTCTGGGCTGTGATCCAAGCCCACTGCGACGAGTTGGGTGGTGTGGACTGGGAGTGGCAAGCCGCTGACGCCGCTAGGGGCAAGGCGCGTTGGGGGGGGATGCGGTCGGACGGAATCCGACAGACCGAGGCAAGCCGGGAACCAAGCGCAGTATCCTTGTGGAAGCAAGCGGCGGACCATTGAGCATTGTGGTGGCCGCGGCGAACGTCCACGATACCAAACTACTGGAGAAGACTCTGGAATCTGTGGTGGTCGAGCGTCCTGTTCCGAGTAGGCATCGGCCTCAACATCTATGCCTGGATAAGGGATACGACAACTCCACAGGACACAAGACCGCGTTGAGACACCGCTATGAGCCACACATCCGCAGAATCGGGGAGGAGAAACTCGATGGGTCTGGAAAGAAACGCTATCCTGCGCGTCGGTGGGTGGTGGAGCGGTTGGGTTGGCTCTCAAAGTGTCGTGGGATCCTGGTGAGATATGAGAAGAAGGCGCGGAACTACCTTGCGATGTTGCAACTGGCGTGTGCCCTCATATGGTATCGCCGATGGTATCAACTTAAGGTTTTGAGATAGTTACTAAGTATTCCGAGTCGGCCAACGAGCCTGCTCGGCCTTCCGGGATGCCAGGCTGCGAGATGCCCGCCCAGCCAAAGGGTCGCTCGGAAGCGGAAGCCGGTGATCGACGTCAACCATTTTTGCCGGTCGGACTATCTATCAGACGATTCCGGGCCGTATTGGTCCTATAGCTCGGCAGGTCGAACTCCAGGATCGCCGAGTGGTGGACGATCCTGTCTATCGCCGCCGCGGTCGCCATGGGGGTTGCGAACACCTTCTCCCACTCACTGAACACCAGGTTCGAGGTGATCCCCAGGGATCTACGCTCGTAGCACTCAGCTATCAGGGTGAACAGCACCTCCGACTCCTCTGCCCCCTGCGGCAGATAGCCAGGTCATCGATCACAAGCAGGTCGAAGTTGTCGAGCTTCCTGGGCAGCTCCAGGTCCCGCTTGGCTGCCAGCATGTCCCCGGCCTCCGCCGGGGCAGGCTTTGAACGAGACGGTATGCGGGGATGAACAGCACCGAGCGGCCGGACTCGACCAGCCTGTGGCCGATGGCGCACATTGCGTGAATCTTGCCGGTGCCGGGCATACCGAACGCAAGCACGTTGACCCCGCGGTCGACGAAGTCCCCCTCGCCGAGTCTCACGATCTGCTGCCTGAGAGGGTTCGAACCACAGATCCGCCCTGATTTCGAGAGCCATGTACTTCACGGCACTCCGTTTGGCTGCCGGTTGGGTCGGGAACCTGTTCCATGTAGATCAAAGTAGATCAAAGTGGTCTGGATCGACGGGTTCCAACCGGGGACTGGGACAGCTGACGGAGACGCCGTGAATCAGCAGACGGCGAGAATAGTCGCGGCGCAGCGTGTGAGTCGCTACCGACCTGCATCCCTGAGTATTCCCATCGCCCACAACATATGCGGCCCGCACCGCCTGCCCGTCATCTCGAAGATCCGACACTTCCAATGTCATTGAGTGCATCAGAGTTAGCAAAACACAGGTAGTGCGAATCGGTTCGGGTCTGTTGAACCTGCAATCGTGACAGCGGTGTCCTCGCAAAGGGAAGGACCTCGAAGTCAGTGCAGTCTGCGTGCCAGCGAGTCCCTCGACCTCGAGATGGTGTGGTATGAGTTGCTCGGCAAGTATGCCTGGCAGGGCCGTATGGTTTGATCATCGTCAGGGACCTGACAGGGTTCGTCCTATAAACATTATGTCAATCTGGTGGAGTGCCCGAAGTGTCCGAGGGTCGGATCTGCTGCCCAAAGCGCGTATGCCTGGACTCCCAGCCATAACTGTCAGAGTGAGACTTTCATCCACAGTTGCTCTCAGCTCGTGGTTGTGGTTGACATAACATCTGTGTCCGGCAGGGGGCCGACCGCCATCATGGCGAGCCTGGCGGCCTCCCAGCGGGGCAGGCCCTCAGCCTCGAGGTCCTGGGCGAACTCACGCGCGGCGTCCATGTCGACATCCTCCAGGGGATTGTCGGCGGCGTACTCGCCCGGGTCGTTGTGGCCTCCCGCAAGCGTGTAGACGCCGGTCTCGAGGCCACGGTGCGCCAGCAGGCGGCGTAGCCTGCGTGCGCTGCCTACTCCGTCTGGGTCGTCGTCGGCGTAGACCGTAACACTCGACCAGCGTGACAGCCAGGCCATGAGCCGGTCCGCCTGGAGGCCGCTGACCCCACCGACGGCAGCTGCGGTCTCAGGGGACCGGGACGCCAGTGCGAGTGCGTCCGCGAGGCCCTCCACGATCACCAGTCCGACGGCTGACTCCGGCCTCGGGTCTCCCAGCAGGCATACGGCTCCCTGTCTAATGCCATACGAACGTTTCCCCAGGCCCTGGTCCTGTTCTGGCCTGTCCAGCGCGGGCAGCCCCTCAGCGTCCAGGTGCACGAGCTCGATGCAGGTCGGGTCGGGGAGGTGGGCCAGCGCTCGGCCCATTCGTCGTGCGGAGCGAAGGCCGCGACGATCGCGCCCGCGCCCTGGTGCTGCTGGCTGAGCAGTCCCGCCGGCAGCCAGCGAATACAGCTCGGCAGGGGGGCGGGAGCCGGCCAGTACAGACCGCGGCGGGCAATCCAGCGTCGCGCGGGGTGGTCCGGGTCCTGGTCGATGCGGAAGGACGCCGCCCAGAGCTGGCGTGGGTACTCGGTGCGATCTCGCGGTGTCTCCTGGTTCTGCGGGGTCGCCGAGGTAAGTGGGGCAGGGGAGTCATCCAGGCGCTGTCCCCAGATCTGCCATCCGGTGGCGCCCTCGATGGCGCGTCTGACGGAGTCGCGGTCGCATCCGGCCCAGCACTTGACCGAGACGACGTCCGAGCCGTCGCGGCCGCGGTTGTCGCGGACTCCGAGGTGTGGACGGTCCCTGCGGTCGTGGCAGATGCCGGGGAGCGGCCACCAGCCGGCGGGTGAGCGTCTTGCACTGGGGTTGATTCGCCTGGCGATTGCCTCGGCGTCCATGCGGTACGGACTGTTCATGGCGCGGGTCCGTGCAGATGGGTGCGCCGGAGCCGGGGAGTGGGATAGACTGGTGTCATGGTAGTGGGCCTCCCTGCTGGCTCTTGGAGGTCTTCTACGGTCGGGGCGGCTTTGCGACAGTCGCCTCGACGCATTTTACCACGTCATGGACTGGCGGCTCCTGCAGAATCGTTACAGGCTCGTCAACGAAATGAGTATTGACCTGGGGGTGGAATTCAGTCCGAATGTGCCAGCGCCGGCACTCTGAAGGACAGAGTGCTGAATCCAGGCGGTTTCGACCGGCAGGCCGCTCCCATGCGGTGACGGCGGCGGATGGATGGAATCATGGTGTCCCCGGGGCCTGGGATGGCGCTGTCACGACACTGGCGACACGACTGCAATCCAGGACGATCCCGAACACGCGAGACTCGATTGAGGACCTCCTGAAGAGGGTATAAAAAACCCGCCGCAAAGCGGTGGGAACTTTCTTTTATCGCCGGGGGGGGGGCGGTGCTGAATCCCAAACGCAGTAGACCCCATGGGGAGAGGGCACAGGCGTAATCGTCTGAGCCTGTCGAGTGCGACCAGACCGAAGGACTGGAGTCCCGGAGTCGGCGCTGTCAGTCCACCGTGGTGTCGTCGCGGAGGGCGCGGAGCGCCGGTCAACCCGACCGGTTGCACCACTGGACCTGTCCGATACGCCGGGCCCTGGACTACCTCGTCGCCTCGCACTGCCGGCATTCCGGCCTCGACCGGACGCGACAGAACGCGGCACAGAGCGGATTGGTCGGGCAGGGTCAGCCACCCAGTGAACCCGGTGAAGGACGGCAGGTGCGCCCACGTCGCCGCGGTGCATTGTGTATTCCCTGCTCACGTCGCCGGCAGCTCCCGTGGAGATCGAAGGCGGGCCGAAGTCATCAGCTCCGCGGAATCCTGCCCTGGATGGCCGCGGGATTCGTCTGCTGGTGCGCCCAGCGTCGCCCGGAGCCTCGATTCCAGCGGGTTTAGGTAAACCCCAGATACTGCCACCCTCACAAAACGACTCCACGGGCCTCCTGCGCGAAAACTGTTCCTTTCGCGCATGTTCTGAAAGTGCGTGAAAAGTGCGCAATGTGACCACTCAGTGTGCCGATCGGTGTACGTGAGTGGCTGCGTGACCGATACATGCCGTTCAGCGGCGCTGGGCGGCCCATATACCCGCCCCGAGCGGGAGACGCGACAGTTCGGGCTGTTCCGGCGCGACCGGGTATGGGAAGATGGAGTCGGAGAATACCTCGCGGACCGGCTCGCCAGCGACGCGGCAATGTGCATTGAGCGCGCTGGTGAACCGCCCGCATGATTCCAGACGGGCACGATGATGATGAACCCGGCAATGGGGGCAGCGCCCGGCCCGCCTGATTCTCCCGGCATGGGAGACACGTTCAGCATGGCTGAACTATAACCGGTTATAGTTTGAGCCTTGGCTCCCCGGGCGATTCGCTCTGTCCGGCAGTGCCATTGTCGGACTTATTGAGCGCCGTGAGAAGTTGACAGTCTCTCTCGCATGGGAAGGAAATTCGGTAAATAGCTGTCTGTCCAGGAAGGAAGAGCCTGCGAGGTTACTCCGGCATACGCCTCAAACCCTGGCCTCGACGACCCAGAGTAACTTTCCGCATACTCAATACCGAAAATAGCTGTCATAAAGGGGTTAGCTGTCATCGAGAGAGTACATAGCGAAGTACTGTAGCTGTCATTTTTATAGCTAGTTGTCATGTTTTGAGGGTAACTCGGCACTTCCATGACAGCTAACGCGAAAATGACAGCTGATTGCGCATACTCGCATGCGGTGAAAGTTGTTCCCAACCAGATATTCTAGATGGCAGGTGCCGAGAGAAGTGCACGACAACAAGATTGTTGTCAGGGGCGGGCGAATAACAGGCCACTGGGGTGTCGAAGACCAGCATAAATGTCCGCCTAACTGACCAGGGAAAAGCAACTGTCCTGTCTGTCAAGATGTTGAGATAATCGGATCCCATCTCTGGCCTGTCTTCACCATGCTGTTGAGGATGGTCAGTAACTTCCTCATACACGCGGTGATGTCGCCGGCCAGCGATTTTGTCCTCGCAACTGTTCAGGGAAAATGTCCGTTTGTGCCGACTCGCATGGTAGCAGACGGTGATGAGCCGGTTGCGCCGCCGCTTCTCATCCAGTCGCCTGTGTCAGGCGTCGTCGTCGCTCTCCTCTGGCGGGATCCACCAGGTCCTCCCCTGGCCGGCGTGTCGCAACTGACGAGATAGCCGACGAGTTCAGGGAGAGGGTCGCGGGCATGATGCGGCAGATCGCGTCGGACGAACCAGCCCGACACGTACCGAGCACGGGGGAGTGCGCCCGGTGCGTGCTGACCGCGGACGACTGCAGCGAGCGCATCGAGGCGGAGTCCCACTCCCCCGGCTACAACCGGATAGACGGACTTCCCACCTCCCGCTAGGCGGGGGCTCGAGGGATGCCGGGATATGGTCTGGACGGGCCCTGCGGCGACGAGGGCGTGCGTTACAGGGCATTCGGGTACCATGGGGTGGCCTGGCCCGAAAACAGGGACTCTACGGCCTCCCTGTGTCGTGGTTCTGGTCAGCAATAGTGACGTCGCTCAGGTGAATCGGGGTGAGGTAGAGCGAGCGCTCCCTGGTCATCGAAGACCGTGCCACAGTGGAGAGCGGCGAGGTCCGGTTGCCTCCGCTGTTCGATACAGGTCCGGAATCCGAATCGCCCTGAAATCTTGGACGACTGCGAGTCTCGGAGGGAGCCGATTCACGGAGGCTGGCTGGAGAGTGACACTGCCTGGTCTTGAGACGGGACTGAGACAACAGTCTCCGTGTCGAGAACACGCAGAGGCCAGGAATAACCGGCGGGGAGGCCCGGAGGGTCGAGGTAGACGGAGACCTCATCCTCCCGATGGGCGCCTGGCGCTCCGGCTGTCGGCGTGGACCCCGAAGTCTGAGCGGTGGCCGCGTCCTGTGCAAACAGCGGGAGCGCCAAGGCCCGATACGCCGGGGCAGCTCGGCCCGAGGCCCTTGCAACCACCCCGGAAAAGGCTACCGTGAGCCCGTGAGTTTTTGGGTCCGTATTGGTGTCTCATACGTCTAACACCATACGAGTCATGAGAACCAGACCTTATATATGAAATATATTTCGATGCCGACAGTCTTTTTATACCGAGAGTCTGCGGCGTTTTTATGTGATTTTTAAGCGTTATTGAAGCTAAATCGAGTCGCTAGGCCCGGCACTCGTGCTCTATGGTGCGAATACAGCCATACGGCCGTTTTGAGGGTGTCACGGGGCTCTGTCGCCACTTTCCCGCCCATATGGACGGGCGATCCCCGTGACTTTCTGCCATTCGATCGTCCGGTGCGGACCGCGAACGTGACACCGGTCGACAGCGCCTGCGCGAGCGCCTGGTAGAACTGCTGCGCCACTACACGCGCACGCGCCGCCGCTTCTATCGC
>JAKZVY010000274.1:0-12935 GCA_047515825.1 Dehalococcoidia bacterium | reverse complement strand
GCTCACGAGCATGGGCGCAACCTACTCGATGGCTCTTCATCTTCCGAGTTCATGTCTGTAACTGTCTGTAACTGTCTGGTCTTCATTCAGTCTGGACCACTCCTGAAGTTTTGTGCTCCTTCTAGGATAAGTCTAAGACTGGTGGCTCTTACTAAATTGAATCAGGCTCTCCAAGTATCGGGGCGTAGTCAGGCATTGCACGCTTTGCTACAATCAGAACAAGAACGCGCCCCCGACGTCCTGCGTCTAGCCGACGTCCTGCCCGCTCTCTACCCGCGCGGCAGCGAAGAAAAGTGCCTGCTAGACGCCTACTCTTGGCCGTCCCCCGCTGAGAAATGAGGCGAACCCATGGCGAAGATCGAGGGTATCAGGATCAGAAATTACCGGGTGTTAGGAGATGTAACGCTCGGGAAACTGTGGAATACGCAACACTCCCAACCATTGACTCCAATGACAGCAGTGATTGGGAAAAATGGGGTTGGCAAGAGTTCTCTGTTCGATGCCTTTGGCTTTCTTGCAGATTGCCTGAGGCTTGGCGTTGAAGAGGCCTGTGACGCGCGCGGGCGCGGCGGATTCGACCGCATCCGTTCTCAGGGGAGCGATGCTCCAATTGCATTCGAGGTCTATTACAGAGAAGAGTCGCGGGCGCGGCCTATCACGTACGAGTTTGCGATTGATGAAGACGATTCCGGCCGTCCCTACGTCTTGCGCGAACGCCTTCGCCAGCGACGTAGCGGACAGAGACATGGCTGGCCATTCTCGTTTTTGATGCTGAACAATGGTGAGGGAGTGGTATGGAGAGGAGAAGCGCAAGGGCGACAGATTAGTGAAGACGAGGAAGAGCAACTAGGTCTGGATGTGATGATTGCCCGACTCTTGGACGAATTGATGGACGAGGAAAGCGCCGAAACGGAAATCATTGAGCTCGAGGACAAACGCAGGCTTGGCATAGCAACTCTTGGCGCTTTGAAGCAACATCCCAGGATATCGTCTTTTCGCCAGTTTGTCGAAGGCTGGTACTTGAGCTACTTTACTCCTGATGCTGCCCGCAGCTTACCATTAGCCGGCCCCCAGAGGCGACTAAATGTTCACGGGGACAATCTTGGCAATGTTGTTCAGTTCATGGAGCGTGAACATCGGGATAGATTCGAGCGCATCCTAAGTGGAATTGCCGAGAAAGTTCCCGGTATTGACCGCATTGATACGGAACGCAGTCCAGACGGACGGTTGCTTCTTCGCTTCAACGACAGAGGCTTTGATGATCCCTTCTACGCACAGCAAATGTCCGATGGCACGCTGAAGGTCTTCGCCTACCTGCTCATGCTGGAGGATCCGCAGCCTCCACCGTTCATATGTATCGAAGAGCCAGAGAACAGCCTCTACCACAAACTGCTGGAGGTTTTGGCCGCCGAGTTCCGTGCCCACGCCACGGGGAGAAGAAACGCGTCCCAGATTTTCGTTACGACGCACCAGCCGTACTTCGTGGACGCGCTCACACCCGATGAGACATGGGTTCTGGCGAAGGAAGTTAACGGCTTCTCGACCATCCGCAGAGCCAGCGATGACGAAATTATCGAAGCCATGGTGGATGAGGGTCTGCCGCTGGGCGGTCTCTGGTACAGTGATTATCTGGATCGGAGATAGGCAGTGCACTTCGAAGTATTGGTCGAAGATCAATCGGGAAGCCTTGCGCTCCAAATCATTTTGAGCAAGATTCTTGGCGAAAACTACACCGAACACTCATGGAAGATATTCTCATACAAGGGCATCGGTCGCATACCGAGGAACCTGCATGGCGTGACGGCTCCTGAAAAACGGATACTCCTCGATCAATTACCGCGCCTGTTGCGGGGATACGGCAAGAGTCTCCCGGATTCCTGCGCGGTCGTCGTGGTAGTAGACTTGGACGACAGGGATTGCATTGAGTTCAAGCGTGAGATGCTTGATGTCCTTTATGCGTGCGACCCACCTCCGAGGACGCTGTTCAGAATCGCAATCGAGGAAGGCGAAGCATGGCTCTTGGGAGACCGTGGCGTTATGAAGGCGGCCTACCCCAACGCAAAAGATTCAGTTCTGGATAATTATGTACAGGACAGCATATGTGGCACGTGGGAAACCCTCGCGGACGCCGTCCATGCGGGCGGGTCCACGAGGGTCAAGACATCAGGGTATCCTGGTATAGGAATTGCGAAATGCGACTGGGCCCTGACAATAGGTCCCCACATGGACGTGGACGGTAACCAGTCAACGAGCTTTCAAGTGTTTAGAGACGGTGTGAGGAGTCTCGCAGGCATCAGCTAGCGGCACCTTCGACAGTCTCTAGCCGAAGAGTCTGACCAGGGCCTCGACTCCGTAGTATCCGGCCAGCGCGACGAGGGTGAGCTTGAGCGTCTTGCCTGCCCACACCAGCGGAATGAACCGCTCCAGGGGGTAGCGCACGGTCCCTGCCCAGATGCCGGCGATGTCGAACGGCACAGGAAGTGCTGCGGAGCAGAACAGAACGATTGCGCCCCAGCGGTCGGTCCAGGCGGTCAGACGCTGGACCATCGGCCGGTCGGGCAGCAGCACCGCGCCTCTGCGTCCGAGGCCGTAGCCGACAAACTCTCCCAGCGTAGCGAACGTGCCGCCGATCGGTCCGAGGATGAAGGGGTTGAGGACCGCTCCCATGGCGAAGGTGTAGGCCAGCGCGGGGGTGGGCACGATGATCATCGCGCTGTTGCTGAACTCGGCGATGGCGATTCCGACGTATCCCCAAGAGCCAAGCGACTCGAGGATCGTGCTGAACCTGATCATCAGGTATGCCAGCGCGATGGAGCTGGCGGCCATGGCGGCAAGCTGGAGCGCCACCATTCGCGGCACGCCTTCGGCGGGGGGCAGCCCCGATGGGCGTGAGGGGGCGTAGTCCGGAAGCAGGCCGAGCGCCTGTCTGTCTTCGACCGAGGTACTCAATTCGCGTCCTTTTCCAGAATCTGAATTGCTGCCCCCATACTACTTAAAGTATCGTGTCCGTCTAATACTTTCATCGGTAAATGGGGTCAGGATTCGACCACATTTCGGGCTAGCGCCTCCTCATTCTTTCGTACCAGAAGCGGATTTCATGAAGGCTATCCCGGCGATTCCTGATATACTCGGGGCCACCTCAGGACAACGTGTCTATGACTATCAAGGCCGGTATCTTCGGGTACCCGATCTCGCACTCGATATCGCCCGCGATGCACCAGGCGGCGCTCGACCACGCGGGCATCGACGCCACCTACGATGCGTGGGAGACGCCGCCCGACGCGCTCGCCCAAGGTGTCTTGATGCTCAGGGGAGACGACTATCTGGGCGCGAATGTCACGGTGCCGCACAAGCAGGCGGTGATGGAGCACCTAGACCAGATCGACGAGCTTGCGACGAGAATCGGGGCGGTTAACACTATCGTCAACGAGGGCGGCCGACTTCTGGGATCGAACACCGACGCCGCCGGATTCATCGACTCGCTCAGGGACGAGGCCGGTCTCAACCCTTCGGGACTGGAGGCTGTGCTCGTCGGCGCCGGGGGCGCGGCGCGCGCGGCGGCATACGCGCTGGCCATTGAGGGAGCCGCGTCGTTGACGATAGCCAACCGCACTCTCGAACGCGCACGCACGCTTGCCGACGAGGTGGGCCGGACCGGACTGAAAGCGCAGGCGCTCGCGCTGGATGACGACGAGCTGCGTCACCGCTGCCTGGAGGCCCAACTGATCGTCAACTCCACCTCCGTGGGTATGCTTCACGGCCCCGCCGAGGGGTTGTCTCCGATCCCGTCCGAAGTCATCCGGCCCGGAGTGGTCGTGTACGACATGGTCTACAATCCGGCGGATACGCCTCTGCTGAAGACCGCCCGCTCCGGGGGCGCGAAGGTCGCAGGAGGTCTCCTGATGCTCGTTTACCAGGGAGCGGCGTCCTTTAGACAGTGGACAGGACGGCCCGCAGCCACGACAGTCATGCTCGATGCGGCGCGTCGGGCGCTGTTTGATATGAACAATCCCAAGAAGGACTTCAGCAGATGAAATACAGCGCCGGAGCCAGGGTTTACCTGGTCAGTAGACCCGCCGTCGATTGGGAGCAGATCGCCACCTTCCTCTCGGACGAAGAGCTTCCGCCGATCCCGGACAGCATCAGGGCCGGTACGGACGACTCCAACGCGATCATCGAGGTGTCGGCGCGCCTTTGCTACATGAGCTTCGGACGCGGGCGGCGCGACATAGGGAACTTCATTCACAACCTGCTCAGCTCGAAGGACGGCTCAGTGTTCGAGCACGTCAATTACGGCTTCGTTTTCACGGGCGTCTCCCGGAGCCTGACTCACGAACTGGTCAGGCACAGGGCTGGATTCGCGTACAGCCAGCGGTCGCAGCGGTACGTCGACGAGACCGAGGGCTCATTCGTCCTGCCTCCCGCGCTGACGGGCGAGGAGGGCGACGCGGACGAGGCGCGCGGCATATTACGGGACGCGATGGAGTCGGCGTCCGAAAGCTACGTCAGGCTGGTGGACGAGCTGGAGTCTGTGCTCCCCAGAAAGCGATTCGAGCGCAACACCGACCGTCGAAAGGCCATCCGGCAGGCGGCGCGCGCGGTGCTGCCCAACGCGACCGAAACCAAGATATTCGTTACCGGCAACGTCAGGGCGTGGCGGCATTTCATCGAGATGCGCGGCGCGCCTTTCGCCGACTGGGAGATTCGGTCGCTGGCCCTGCAGGTACTCGAAATTCTTCAGCAAGAGGCGCCCATCATGTTCGGCGACTTCGAGGTGTCCGACCTTTCCGACGGCACACAGATCGCAGTGCCTGAGTACTCCAAGGTCTGACTCCGCCAACAGGTCGACCGCCCCTCGCGCCGTGTTGACGGCATGGTGCCTCGTTGCTACACTCGCACCACTTTAGCCCTCGGCACCCCGACCCGGGAGGATACCTATGTCCCAAGCCCAGCTCGACGCGGTAATCGACCTGCTGACCAGCCGAGAGAGCCCTGAGAACCCCACACTTGAGGACTCGCGGGAACGCTGGGAGAAGCTCGCGCGGGCCATCGGTGGAGATACTGCCGCCAGCGTCCTCAGGGTCGATGCCGACGGCGTTCCTGCCGAGCTGGTATCCAGCGGTGAGGCTTCCAGCGGTCGAGCCATCCTCTATCTTCACGGCGGGGGATACGTCATAGGGTCGCCCGCAACTCATAGAGAGCTGGCGCGCCGTCTCTCCGTTGCAGCGGACGCAGATGTGCTGTCCATAGACTACCGACTCGCCCCTGAGAACCCGTTCCCCGCCGCCGTCGAAGACGCGGTATCGGCGTACAGGTGGCTCGTCGGTCAGGGCTGCGACCCCGCCGGAGTCGCGATAGCGGGCGACTCGGCGGGCGGCGGACTCACAGTGGCCACGCTGGTCAGCCTGCGCGACCAGGGCCTCCCACTGCCCGCCTGCGGCGTGTGCCTTTCGCCATGGGTGGACATGGAAGGCATCGGCGACTCGATGACCTCCCGTGCGGCCTTGGATCCCATGGTGCAGCGTGAGGGTCTGGTCGCGATGGCGGAGACCTATCTCGGAGGCGCCGACTCCAGGACTCCGCTCGCCGCGCCGCTATACGCGGACCTCCACGGCCTGCCGCCGCTTCTCATACAGGTGGGCACGAGCGAGACGCTCTACGACGACGCGACCCGGCTTTCGACGAGAGCTGAGGCAGCCGGAGTCGAGACCTGTTTCGAGTCTTGGGATGAGATGATCCACGTCTGGCACCTGTTCGCGCCCATGCTGGACGACGGCCAGCGCGCCATAGAGCGAATCGGGGAGTTTGTGCGCGGCAAAACTACCGTCGGCTAGCCGGACGTCCTATGTCGGACCCACACAACAGACCCGATCCCAGATTCGACTGGTTCATACCAATCGACGGCGACGGCGAGCACATCGGCACCCTTCGCGCCGAGCGTCCGCCGTCGTTCGACTACCTGCGGGAGGTGGTACAGACCGCCGAGCGCAACGGGTTCTACTCCCTGCTTATTCCCACTCGTTTCGCCAACGGACTGTTCGAAGAGACGGCGCCGCTCGCCGAGACGTGGACGACCGTAACCGCGCTCGCGGCGGTCACCAGCCGGATCAGGTTTCTGATCGCGGTCAGACCGGGCTTCATATCGACCGGACTGTTTGGGCAGATGGCCGCGACGCTCGACCAGATCAGCGGCGGTCGGATAGACCTGAACGTGGTCCCCGGCGGTATCCAGGGCGACTTCGAGCGGTTCGGTGAGACCAGCGACCAGGCCCATCGTTACGAACGCGCCGGAGAGTTCATCGCGGCCCTCCGCACTCTTTGGGAGCGGCCCGAGCCTGTCGACTTCGACGGGCGCTTCGTCACATTCAGGGGCGCGCTCGCTTCGCCGGGCGTCGTGGACGGCGGCCCGAAGTTCTACCTCGGCGGAGCGTCCGACCGCGCACTGGCACTCGCGGGCACGCAGTCCGACGTCTACCTGGCGTGGATACTTCCGAAAGAGCAGATTGCGGCGCACCTTCAGCGCGCGGAGGCTGAGTTCGAGCTGGCCGGACGCCAATCGGCCTACGGACTGCGGACGCACGTCATCATGCGGCCCAGCGAGTCCGAGGCGTGGGAGGTCGCCGAGTCGCTGCTGTCCCAGGCCGCGTCAGTGGTGAGAGACCAGCGACAGGCGGCGTTCGCCGGAACGGCCATCGTTGGTCAGAGGGCGCAGGCCAGGGTGGTCGAAGACCACAAGCTCAGTCCGCGCCTGTGGAACGGTATCTCCACTGTCCGCGTCAACTGTGGGACCGCGATAGTCGGGACGCCAGAGCAGGTCGCCGCCGAGATGCTGGACTACTGGAAGCTGGGCATCGATGAGTTCATCTTGTCGGGATTCCCCCACGTCGAGGAGTGCGACCGCGTCGCCGAGTCTCTGCTTCCAGTCATACGCGAAATGATCGCCGACGCCAAGGGCTGAAGGCGGGGTTGAGTGAGCCGAATGTCATCTGAGGCCCCAGACCAAGGATCAGGCCAGCATGCCTGGGTGAGATGGCGGCAGATTGGACTGGTCGCCGTGGCGGTGTTGATCGTTGCCACCATCCTGTACATGGCGCGCGGCGCGCTGTTCCCGTTCATCATCAGCATAGTGCTGGCCGAGCTGCTCTACCCGGTCGTGGTGTTCCTGGAGGAGCGAATGCCGGGCCACGACAGGATGCCCGGCGTAACCCGCATCGTCTCGATTCTGATGATCTACGTCGGGTTCGCAGCGGTCGTCGCGGGCATTCTGTATCTCACGATTCCTCCGCTGTTTGCCGAATCGCAGGAGTTCGTCGAGACCTTCCCCGAGTTCTACGAACGGGCGAGGTCCACGGTGGAAGGCTGGTCCCACGACTTCACCGATCGGGTGCCAGTCGAGCTGCGAATGGAGATCGAGGAGGCCGTCGCGGCGGGCGGCCAGGTGCTGGCAAACGCGGCTCGCGGCATCATCTTACGAACGGTTAGCGGCGTATCCAACGCGGTGACGCTAGTGATCGGACTCGCCATCGTTCCGTTCTTCCTGTTCTACATCCTCAAAGACCGCGAGGATGTGGTCGGAGGCGTCTACCCGATGATGTCCCAGCGCGGACGAAAGCACACACGCAACGTCATCTTCATGGTCAACGGCGTCATAGGCTCTTACGTCAGGGCGCAGCTACTGAGCGCGACGATCGTCGGAGTCATGGTGTTCATCGGACTGTCCATCCTGGGCATCAAGTTCGCCGCCATCCTGGGACTGGTCGCCGGACTGTTCGGGCTTATCCCGATAATCGGCCCACTGCTTGGAGCCGTGCCTGGACTGCTGGTCACGCTCGCAAGCTCGCCCAGCCAGGTTATATGGGTCGCCCTGGTTTACGTCATCGTTCAACTCACAGAGAACAACCTCATCTCCCCGCGCATACAGGGCAGCGCCGTCCGCCTCAACCCGGCGATTATAATGGCCACACTGGTCGTAGCGAGCGAGGTCGCGGGACTGTGGGGCGTCATAGTCGGCGTGCCCCTCGTTGCCGCCGCACGAGACGTGTTCGTTTACTTCTACAAAGAGTGGGACAACGGCGACGCCGAAGCGCCTCCCGTCACTGAAGACGAAGCTGAGCCAGAGCCCGCACCTGCGGAGTAATCGTTGTCCCAACCCTGAAGCGGTTTGTGCTTGCTGAAATACGCTTGACATACTCAGATGTTGTTGGTAAAACCATTCCGTCCTGATTCCTTAGCAAGATCCGCTTTGGTAGCGAACTGTTGGAGTTTCACCCCTCCGATCGCTGCACAGATTTGCCGAAAGGGGGACTGATGTCATACAACGGAGGCCGCACGAAAGGGCAATATACTACGGCGAGGGGCAAGGGCGATGGGTGACAATGGAACACATTGCGTATGTTGCCAAATCTGGACGTTGGAGGGCCGCTGGGAAAACGTCGAGGCTTCTTGCGGGCGTGGCGCAGCAGGGCCATGGGGATGGGTTCGACGCGGTTGGTGTGCCTGCCTGCAGCAGGGAGGTCTGAGCTTCGGATGCCTACGCCACGACGAGGGATGGGCTCCGCTGCACGGGAGATATCTGGTCCGGATGTAGGGCGTAGGCCTCTTTCTTGTAGATCTGTATCCGATGACGACCGTAGTCGGCGATGAACAGCCGTCGTTCGTCGTCTACCTTGATCGACTGCGGCGCCTTCAGAAGCTTTTGGGTCTCTAGGCACATCATCTCGCGCTGGCGCAACGACTTGGCGTTCGCCATCAGGTAGTTTCTTCCTATCTTGCTGATGGTCGCGTCGCCGGTGAACTTGTACAGGTACCGACCCGTGGCGTCGAACTGCTGGACTCGGTTGTTCCCCCAGTCGGCCACGTAGATATCGCCGTCCAGATCGATGGCTACGCCGGTCGGACGGTTGAACTCGCCATTGCCGGACCCTGAGGTTCCGAACGCGAACATGAACTGTCCGTCGTGCGAAAACTTCTGAATCCTGTCGTTGCGCCAGTCTGCCACGTAGACGTCGCCGATCTCGTCGACGGCGATGCCCCAGGGCATGTTCAACTGGCCCTCGCCTTGGCCGACTTCGCCCCAAGACGACAGGTATTGGCCGTCCTTGGTGAACTGCTGGACCCGATGGTTCAGCGCGTCGGCCACGAAGACGTTCTCGTCGGCGTCGAAGCAGATTCCGGAAGGGCGATTAAGCTGTCCTTCAGCATCGCCGAACTCGCCCCACTTACCCAGGAACGTCCCCTCCCTGTCGAATATCACGATGCGGTGCAGGGCCTCGTCTGAGATGTAGAGGTTTTCTTCGCGGTCCAGGATCAGATTCACCGGCCACGTGAACTCTCCGTCGCCAGTCCCATAGCTACCTATCTTTCCAAGGTCTTCGTCGTCCCAGTTGAATCTCCAGACGCTCACGGTGCCTTCAGCCCTGTTCAGGGAGTAGAGGCGGCCCTCTCCGCCGATAGCCACATCGGCGGGATACCACGAAAAGCGCCGCATACCCAAGGTCGTGAGGTAAGGAAATCCAGCCCTCAGAAGGGCATATGGTCTACTCATGTTCAGACTCCAGTCGAGCGTCTAATTGAATGGCCTGACCTGCTCGAAGGCGCCTCCGACGATCGGCGCGGCATCCAAGCCCAACCACTGCTCCAGTATTGCGCCGTAGAGTCCTCTAAAGTCGAAGGTATGCCTCAGATCTTCGCCGTCGAACCACTGCGCAGGGTCAAGAGGCGGGTACTCGGCGTAAAGTCCACCGCTCACCCTCTCGCCGATGATAAAGGAACCACCGCCCGCGCCGTGATCGGTCCCGCTTCGGTTGTCCTTGATGCGCCGGCCGAACTCGGTGAACACCAATATCACGACCTCTTCGGCGGCGTTGTGGTCCTTGATGTCCTGTTGGAAGTCCGCAAGCGCTCCGGAGAGCTCACCCAGCAACCTCGGGTGTACTTCCAACTCGTTGGCATGCGTGTCGTATCCGCCGTGGATTGTATAGAAGACGCGCGTGCCCAAATCGGCCAAGTGCACCCTAGCGACGTCCCTCAGGCTCTTTGCTATCGGATTGTCTGCGTACTCCACGTCGGATCTGTACAGTTGCGGTGCAACCTTGATAGCGTCAGCGCCTGCCAGCAAGTCGGACCCCGTCTGCGCCAGGTAGTCCATAACTGGTCCTGTCCCGATAGCCGGGCCGTACATTTCCTTAAAGACATCGAGGGCCTCGCCTCGCTCGCGCTCGTCGATGTCGGCCATCACGCCGTAGTTATCCAAGTCGCCGATCGATGTGACGGGCACTCCGGGCGACGCCAGCGCTCTAGGTAGGCCGCGGCCAATGTTGACCCCAGTCAGTGGGTTCTCCTTCCTCGGATCGAGCTCACGAATGGCCTTTCCCAACCAGCCCTCGCTTCCGACCTTCACCGCGTCGCAGGTATGCCAGGTGTCCATGTTCCTGAAGTGGGACCGCGTGGCTTCGGGGTAGCCTACGCCCTGGATAACTGCCACATCTCCCTGGTGGTACATCTCTCTCAGGGGCCCGGCGCTCGGGTGGAAGCCCAGTGTGTTATCGAGGGGCAGAACGTCCTCTTCGGCGACCCCAACAACGGGTCTCGCGTCGTAGTAGACGGAGCTTGTGTAGGGTATCAGCGTATTCATGAAGTCATTGCCGCCGCTCAGCTGCACGACTACCAGCACCGGGTCTTTTCTGTTCTCGTTCAACCTTCAATACCCCCTGGCGCTAGGCAAACTGGTACTCACGGGATGCGACGATGTACTGGAGCAGGCGCCGGATTCGCGCGGCGCTCGACTCCCGATCATCTTCGGTGTAGAAAGAGAGTTCTCCGCCCGCCCGAGCCTGCTTGAGCAGAGCTTCCCTGGTCTCGTCGCCCACTTCCAGCGGCCCCACCTGGTCAAGGCAGCGATTCACCAGCTCCTCCGGTTGGATCGATTCGCCATCTGCGGCGAGCCTATCGATGATCTCCTGGACGCCCGGCCGGTTGGCGGCGCCTACCTGACCAACGGCAAAGTTGACGCGCTCATTCAGAGTCCCGCCGTCGATCCACTCTCTACCGGTGTGCCAGCCCTCTACCGTGGGCGGGTTCAGCAGCGCCTGGCCCATCACTTCGGTGGCTGCTGAGAGGTTAAGCATGCCTGGCCCGGGGTAACGGTAGTCACCTACCAGCTTGATGGTGCCTGCGACGAGCTCCACCGGACTCTTTACCCTCCTGAAGCGCGCCTCCTTGAAGAAGTCGGAATTGAATAGCACCCTGAGGACTGAGCGGATATCACCGCCAGATTCGACGAACGTGCCAGACAGGGTCTCTATTGCGCCTACGTCCCGTGGTTGAATATCGGGCCACGACGGCACCGGGGGCTCGTCGGCAACGAAGAAGTTGTAGAGGTGGCGGCATAGGAACCGGGGGGTGGCGGGCTGCTTGACTATGATGTCTATGATGTCCCCGCCGTTGAACCGTCCCGACTCTCCCAAGAAGGTCTTGACCCCATCATCGTGGTCGTCTTCCCTATACTCGAACTCCGTGACAGCGGTGCTGTAGGGGTAGATCGGAAGTGGCTGCTTGAAGGTCCAACCAGTGAACGCTCGCGCGGCGCTCTTGACGTCGTCTTCGGTGTAGTTTCCGACGCCCATCGAGAAGAGCTCCAATAGCTCTCGCCCGTAGTTCTCGTTGGGTTCGCCATTTTGGTTCTCGCAGTTATCCAGCCAGAAGATCATCGCCGGGTCTTGGGAGAGCTCCAGCAGGATGGTCCTGATGTCCGTCATACCCCACCGCCGAAACCCCTCGATCTGTGTCACTATCGACGGCGTATGTTCGCCCTTCCCCCAACCGGTAGCGAACACGTGGTGCCAGAAGAGTGCCATCTTCTCCTCCAGCGGCCTCCTGGTGTTGATCATCATGTAGATCCACCGCGAGGCCCACAGGGGAAAAGCAGCATCGTCCAAGCTGGTGTAGTTGGGGATGTAGCGGCGCAGGACGTCGTCTTCGATTTCAGGGAACCGGTCAGGGTGTAGTAGGTCTTCGACGACCTCCTCGTAGTCCTTTAAGGCGTACTCTTCCAGCTCACTCCGAGTGGCGCCGAACCCCGCGCGGCGCATCAGATGAGCGATGAGAGCTAGGTCTGGTTGTGGCATAACTTTCTTACCGCTGTCTCAATATGCGGACATCCTTCCGGATACGGACATCCTGCCATAGAGGGGCTACGCAATTCACTTGGGCGGCTATTCTAAACCAACTTGATTTCCCAATCAATCCCCCGCGGATCCCAAAGCCACCGTCTAGAAAGGCCAGAAGAACTCGTTGGAGCCAGATGAAAAGCTGGCTATGATGGTGGTAGTCGAACAAACCATCACCAACGAGGTGCAACTATCAGGCCGTAGCAACTGCTCTCTTTCCACTATGCTAATCATCGACCGCACCCCAGTCAAAATCTGGGTCTATCCGCCAACCGTCACTCCGGCGAAGAGCTTGCCCCGTACTCCGATATGGAGCCGGAGTCTAGAGGGGCAGGTCGGGGCGGGGTGACTCTTACCCCAGCCCCCGGCAACGCTTCCCCACGCTTTCGCACCGCTTGACACACTCTGAGATTGTTGGTACAACCTTTCCGTCCTGCTTCCCCAGCAGGATCGGAGCAATCGCGCAGAGTTTAGTTCAAGAAGTAAGGAGTCAAGCTAATGTCGAAGGATCGTATATTCCGCTGGACCGCCGTCGCTACAGGGGCAGTCTTGCTCCTGCTGTTCGCCGCGGCCTGTGGCACGGAGACAATTGAGGTGCCCGGCGAGACCGTCGTAGTGGAGAAAGAGGTCGTCAAGACCGTCGAGGTGCCCGGCGAGACCGTCGTGGTGGAGAAGGTGGTAACCGAAACAGTCGAGGTGCCCGGCCAGACCGTCGTAGTGGAGAAAGAGGTCGTCAAGACCGTCGAGGTGCCCGGACAGACCGTCGTG
>JAKZVY010000273.1:0-12196 GCA_047515825.1 Dehalococcoidia bacterium | reverse complement strand
TGGACCGGACTCCAGGCCAAGGCCATCTCCATCGCCATCTACGAGTCCGCCTACTCAGGCCAGTCCGTGAGCGTCGCCGACGTGCTCGACGGCAAGGTGTACGGCTACCAGCAGGAGATCGACGAGCTCTGGGGACTTTAGCGGTGCGAAGTGAAACGGAGCCGAAGCCTGTCCCGGCCCTCGGACTAGAAGATGGGCCGTCCCTAGACGCTATAGGCGTTCACGTTGGCCAACGCTGCCGGGAACTCCGCCTCGGTGAACACTAGTCGGAATATGCCTTTGGCAGGTCCTTCCCGAACAGTCATCGTTCCGCAGTTGAAAGCGTTCTCAAGGGTATCCAGCACCCGCCGTTTGTACTCGGTGTCCGGGTTGCCGCGCAAATGCTCGCCTTTCGTCTCGAAAACTAGCACGTGCGGCTTGCCCTCAGTTTTTCCTGCCATGGCGACGAAGTCAGGCCAGATGCGTTCCTGTTTCCAGCCTCGCAAGTAGTAATCTCCCCGCTGACGAACGGCCACCCTGTGCCACCATTGCAGCGCCTTTTGCTCATCGAGATACCGTGCGAAATTGCGTTCCAGTTCGCTGTCGAACTGCTTGGCAAATACCGGCTCGAAAAGGCTCAGTTGCAGCGGTTGTCCGTAGCTTTGCAGTGTAGGGTCGTCTGCGCCTGCCAATATCTCGTAAGTTTCCACCATACGGAAATTGGCATGTCCCGCCTCCAGATCGAATCGGATTTCGCCCCGACGCAGCTTGTCGCGAAAGACCCGCTCCGACTCCTTTTCAATCCTATCGACAACATACTCCCTCAGTGCGAACGCCAGGTAGGGGCGCCGATCATAGATTTCTTCGTCGGTCTCTCCGGCCCCTCGCAGCCGCTCTATCAGATCCTTCACCAGCCGGGCGGCCAGCCACGCGTTCGGAACGACATCGGACAGTCGACGCGCGAACCAGGACGTTCGCACCGTTTTGTCGATGTACAGTTCTCGGTCGGCGTGGAACACGGGAAGCACGTTGCCGACGTCAACGGTTGCCGACTGCTGTCTGACCGGATCGGGAAGCGCGCTTTGCGGGTCTGGCGCCTCGATGCCCGCCCAGTCAACTCCCGGCAAGATGTGGCGCTGGTAGTCCAGCTCGACCCATGTACTACCATCTTTATGCAGAACAATCGGAAGAAAGATGTCTTTGCCTCGGAAGCGATCGCGCCGACTTACACTGATCCGATGCAATTCTGCCGAGGCTCCGAACACTTCATCGCCCAGACCGGTCAATCCTTCCTGTTCCAACCCATTCTTGACGTGTGTCACCGCGGTTGCGACGTCGGTGTTCCAGCAATATACATAGCACTGGTCGAGGGCCTTCCGACCGGTGCGCCGCGCGTATGGCTGCCGCATCACCCGGCCCACCAACTGCGTTATTGCCCTCTGAGCCCGCGTGTTGTCCAGCATTACCAGCAAATAGGCGAACGGGCAGTCCCAACCCTCCATCAAGGCCGCTTTGGTGATTATCCAGCGCACCTGCGAATACTCCGATAGCAGACCCACACCTCCTGACAATTCATCCAACTCGGAGGATTTGACCGCGACGGCATCAGCCGCTACCCCCAGTTTTTGAACCAGATACTCGCGTACATCCTCTGCATGGACGCGCTCGCCGTCACGCTGGTCTCTGCCGGTGCGCTCCACCCGCACGACCGCGATGGGCCGAATGTACCGCCCCTCGCTCATCTGCAGCGATAGCGCCTCTGCGTCCAGCCGTTCTAATTCTTCGTGCGCCGACGCCAGCGTATGCTGCCACTCAGAGCCGAGATGAGTTTTCACCTGCACTGGCAGCTTAATCATCTCCTCGTTCTTCAACTCCACGCCAGTAATGTCCACCAGAAGGTTGCTGATGCCCCGGTTTGGCGTAGCCGACAGCTCGATCACCAGGCTGGGGTCGAGGCGATTCACCGAGCGGACGAACTCCTCGTTGGCTTCCCGTTTCTTTGACCCATAAGCTTTGTGCGCTTCATCCAGCACCACCACAGGCCGCAAAATCTTGAACACGTTGAAAAGGCTGTGCTTTACAGGTCCGTTCTCCGAAGTTCGTTCCAAGTCCGGGTGGCTGTTCAGCAGGTGGCCGTCTCCCAGCGCGTCGTCATCGTCGGGAAACAGCGTGGGATAGCGCCCGGTGTCGCGGAACATGCGCAAGAAATCGCGGTTTCGATTCCGGTTCGCGGCGGGCAGACTCAACAGCATCACGCACAGATAGTTGGCCACGTCTGCGGCGGTTAGGGGGTCGTCCTTCTCCATGAACTTGACACGCCCGCCGCTGGCTATTTCCAGCATTTGGCGGTAGGGATGCTCGCGGTTTCGGAGAGCGGCCTTGGTCTGCTCGTATATGGCCCTAGTCGGCGTTATCCACAGCGTCAGACCTGTCTGCCTGCCCAGGCGCATCAGCGCGGCGGCGGCCAGCAGCGTCTTGCCCCCGCCGGTCGGCACCTTGAAGCAAACATGCGGGATGGGCCGCCCCGCATCGTCAGTTCGCTCGACATACGGTCCGGCGCTCTCGGCAATCCCGCCTGATTGTGCCAGATTGTGCCACGCGCTCTTGGGATAGTTGCGGGTATCCTCCGGGACATCGACTCCGATACCCTCCAATGCGGCGATTGCAGTTTCCGACTGGGCCTGAGCTGAGGCCAGCGCATTCCGCCAGCGGGTGAAGGCTTCCAGGACGGCGCTTTGGTACTCTTTCAGTTCCATTTCGGATGCCTGAGACGCAGGTTATAGGGTGGAACAAAATTCGGCAACTTCGGCATTACGGCGCTACTTCTACCTGTCTTGTCTCGATGGTCAGCAGCATACCCGACTCGGCGCGCACTTCGATGCAGAGTTCGATGGCCTCTTTTACGTTCGCTAGGGCCTCGTCTTTCGTATCGCCTTGGCTCACACACCCCGGAATGGAGGGACATTCGGCGACCCAAACCCCGTCTTCATCTCGGTCAATCGCTACGGTTATCTTCAATGCTTGAAACCTCCGATTACCGTCCGTGATCGTTGAACAGGCAATGTAGCTCAAAGCTACCTTGCCACGTGCATTTCGTAAGGCAACTGGCAGAAGGTTATGCCCATGCCCGTAAGCTCCCGCTGGCCTATGTACTTGCCAGGCCCGAATACGATAGCCTTCTTGCCGTCCCTCTGGCCCTCGGCGTTGATACGCTTGGCCCGTTCCTCGTTCAGCATCCCCTCGTTGCTGCTCAGGTAGTCCGTGTCGGGTTCGTAAATCAGGTAGTAGCTGGTGGTGCTGCTGGAGTAGAACAGTCCATCGCAGTTCTGACGCTTGAGGTCGCTCTCACTGGCGGAGACACCGGACACGACATGAAGCAAGTAGGCGGCCAACGCCGAGTACTCAGGCAGAGCCTCTCCGGTCAACATCCCTTCCATCTCTATGGGTTCGCCCAGAGTACAGTACGTAAACGACCCGCCCAAGCCCTCCTGAAGAGATTCGTCACGAGCGCTCGGAACGCCGTTGATCACCCGCCGCACACGCTCGGCGGTGAGCGTGTCGGCATAGTCCTCGCACTCGACGAGTATGAACTTTCGATTGCCGCCATCCTCCTTATTCAGGTCAAGGACGGCGTGGGCAGTTGTGCCGCTGCCAGCGAATGAGTCCAAAACGATGCCATCGTCAGGACATCCTTGAAGAATCAACTGTTGAATGAGTTTGTAGGACTTGGGAAAGTCAAAGACTCGTGAAGCGAAAATGTCTTCTATCTCCCTAGTTCCATTTCTAGTGAAAACACCATCGCCAACTATTGAAGAGAATCCGGTGAACTTATTCTTCAGCTCCTTGAGGAATACTTTGACTCTCGGCCTTCCTTCTGGCGTTTCAGGCCAAAGTATTCTGCCTTCAGAGATTAGTATTGCCATACGCTCATGGTCATATCGCCAACCCCTAGGAGGGCAGCCATATTTGATTCCTGTTTCCGGATCGACGAGGTCAAAGTGCAGATTTGGCCGGGACTCTTTAGTTGCCAGTCCAACCATGTTGCCACTAGCCCAGTCGCCTCTTGGGTCGTTGTCTGGGTTTGAATAGAGTCCAGCCTTTCTGTCATCTCCTCTGAGAGACGTTCCATAGCAAAGGATATATTCGTGGTCAACTGATATCCCCGTCACATTGCGATTATCAATATTCTGGCGACTCTTCCAAACAAACTCTGCCAGGAAACCGCTCTCGCTGAAGATCTCATCCATCAGCATTCTCAAGTGGTGTTGTTCATTGTCGTCGATAGAAATGAATATCACACCATCCTCGGACAGCAATTCCTTGAGGAGGTGCAACCGCGGCCACATCATGCAGAGCCACTTGTCATGGCGTTCAAGGTCTTCCCCGTCAACCTCGCCGTTTTGCTTCAACCATTCCCGCATCAGCGGGCTGTTAACCTTGTCGTTATAGACCCAACCCTCATTGCCTGTGTTGTACGGTGGATCTATGTAGATGCACTTGACACGGCCCGCGTATCGGGGCAGCAACGCTTTCAGCGCGTGCAAGTTGTCGCCGTGGATGATGAGGTTGTCGTCGGTGCCGCCAGGGTTCAGCGACCGATCAACGTCGGAAACCAGCGGACGGTAGGGGACGGTGAGGTGGTGGGCGTAGATGTGCTGCTTGCCCTTGAACTCCAGCTTCGGCATGACAGGCTCCCCCTCCCTGCACTTGATCGCCGCGATAATATCAGCATCGCATCCCGTTGGGCAACGGCGCACACACCGCCCAGACCACCCCACCCTGCACATCAACCCCCGCCTGCTATACTGCCCCTATCCATTCCGACATCTCGACCTTGGGAGGTATCTGTTGCTTACGTCAGGATGGCTCAAGAACATCATCGACAGAAACATAGCCAACTACGAAGCGAGAGTCTGCGCCGAAGGCCGCCATGAAGGCCGCTATGAAGGCCGGAACGAAGGCCGCGCCGAGGTTCTTGCCGTCCTCGACGAAGATACCCGAAAGGCCGCCGAGCAAGAGCTCCGGCGCAACGGCGATTCGGAACCCCGGGTCTGATCCCCAGATCACCCTGAACTGACCCTGTCCTGAACCCTATCGAATGGTTGACACCTCACCATGTCCCCATGCTACACTGCACTTGCGAACAAATGAATACGTCAGGCACATTACTCAGACATGCTCGACAATCCAAAGACCCCGGCCTTCCCGTACATTATCACGAATCATGATATACCGCGCCCCACTCGCCGCCAAAATCAGCCCAGCGCCTGCCGGAGGGAGCCAAATCAGGGCATGAAGGGCAGAAGCAGGGCAGGTTTGAAATCGAAAGCGCCCTGACTTTTTCAAAGCTGGCTCAGCTTTGGGACAGGGCACAAAGGGCAGAAAGGGCAGGTTAAACAAAAACTTTTCGCTCCATTCTCAAACGTGATACTAAATGACCGCGACTCAATCAACGAGGAGACCGTCCCGGACCCCCTAACGGAATCTATCAGCCCGTCACCCGTGCAAGCCCAGCCGAACCTATACGCCGAGGCGGTTAATCCCATCCAGCGCCGCCGTCTTGTAGCACTCAGCCAGCGTCGGGTAGTTGAAGACGGTCTCGACGAAGTAGTCCACCGTCCCGCCGAGCGCGAGGACTGCCTGCCCGATGTGTACCAGCTCGCTGGCTCCCTCGCCTATGATGTGGACGCCCAGCAGCTTGCGCGTCCCGGTGTGGAACAGCAGCTTGAGCATACCGGAGTCGTCGCCGATTATCTGCCCCCGCGCTATCTCGCGGTACTGCGCCCTGCCCACCTCATAGGGCACGTTGTCCTCCGTCATCTCCTCCTCGGTCCTGCCCACCATCGAGATCTCGGGGATCGTGTATATGCCGTACGGGAACAGTCCCGGTACACTCCTGGCGGGCATCCCGAAGGCGTGGCACGCTGCGAGACGACCCTGCTCGCCCGAGGTCGACGCGAGGTTCGGAAACCCGATCACGTCTCCCGCCGCGTAGATATTCGGCACTGCCGTCTGGTAGCTCTCGTTCACCTCCAACCGGCCACGGCTGTCGGCCTTCAGGCCCACGGCCTCCAGATTCAGCGATCCCGTCGCGCCTGTGCGCCCGATGCTGTACAGCGCTGCGTCGCTCACTATCTGCTTTCCGCTGACCAGACTGATCTTCACGCGCTCTCCACGGTCATCCTCGAAAGACTCCACCCAGGTGACCTCTTCGTTCAGCCGGAGCGTCACCCTCTTCTGGCGCATGTGGTACACGAGCGTATCGACCAGCTCTCCGTCCACGAAGTGCAGCAGCCTCGGATCGCGGTCGATGAGCGTAACTCGTATCCCCAGCGTCGCGAATATGCTGCCGTACTCCAACCCTATGACGCCCGCGCCGATGATCGCCAGGCTGCGCGGAAGGTCGGGCAGGTCCAGCACGTCGTCACTCAGGAGAATTCGCTTTCCGTCTGCCTGGATACCCTCCGGTTTCGTTGGCGTCGTGCCGACTGCCACGACAACCTTATCCGTTGTGACGGGTCGGTGGCTCCTCCCATCCTCGGACGCCAGATCCAACGTGTGGCCGTCGATGAACGACGCTTCCGCCGTAATCAGGTCCACCCTGTTCCTGAGCAACTGGTGGCGCAGCGTATCCGTATTCTGGTGCATCACGTGGTTGGTCCGAATCATCAGGTCGCTCATTGTGATGTCTTGCTTGACAGAGTAGGACTCGCCGTAGATACCGCGTTCCCTGTACCCCGTCAGGTACATCACCGCCTCGCGGAGGGTCTTGCTTGGAATGGTGCCCGTGTTGACCATGACCCCGCCGATTTCGGCATGACGCTCGACTATCGCGGCGCGCTTGCCCAGCTTTGCCGCCTGCACCGCCGCCCGCTGTCCCGCGGGGCCGGACCCTATGACCACAATGTCGTAATCGTATTCAGCCATCTCTTACGCTCTCCATGCCTGTTGGGGAGATGTCCTAACCCCCGCCGCATTGTACATGCTGGAATAGCCCGGTTGCCGCCTTGTCTGGTATTGGAGTATCCTACCCCTGCGTCAAAAACGTTAGACCTTGCTCGCGAACACGAGGCCCAGGCGTCGTACACGAAAGGAGAAGCAGGTGGACGGATTTTCAGCTATAGCACGAATACTCAAGCACGAGGGCGTTGAGTGGGTCGCATGTTACCCATCCAACAACCTGATCGAAGCGGTGGCCATGGAAGGCATTCGTGCCGTGATGTTCAGGCACGAGCGGGGCGCAGTGATGGCCGCCGACGGATACAGCCGCGCCAATGACCGGCAGAAGTTCGGCGTCGTCATAACGCAGGGAGCGTCGGGAGCGGAGAACGCGATGGGAGGCATCGCCCAGGCCTTCGGCGACAACGTACCCATTCTCGTGATCCCCGGCGGTTCAGCCTTGGCAGCCTGGAACATCAGGCCAAACTTCGCGCCCTCAAGGGCCTACGCCCCGATATGCAAGCAGACCGAGGTGATTCTTACGCCTGACGAAACCGGAAACGCCATGCGCAGGGCGTTCCACGCGCTCCGCAACGGCACGGGCGGACCGGTCACGGTAGAGACCCCGGCGGACGTGATGGCGGCGGACGCGCCCGATGCGGTCGTGCAAAACTACCACTCTCCGAAACGAGCCATCACCAGGCCGTCACGCTCCGACGTCAAGGACGCGGTCAAGCTGCTGCTGAACGCCAACAACCCCGTACTCTGGGTCGGCGGCGGAGTTCTGTACGGTAGCGCCACGGACGAGTTGATGGAGTTGGCCGAGCTGCTGGACGTCCCCGTGTTCACGACGATGCAGGGAAAGAGCGCGTTTCCAGAGACGCATCCCCTGTCTCTCGGCGCGGGATCCGGCGCGACCACCTGGCCGGCCCGAAAGTGGCTGCTCGAGTCCGACGTCCTCTTCGCCATCGGCTCCAGCCTGACTACCACCGGCTACGGCCAACCGGTCCCGCCGGGAAAGGTGCTAATCCAGAACACCGACAACATCGACGACATCAACAAGCAGGAATCCGTGGACATCGGCCTGCCCGGCGACTCCAAGGCGACGCTTGAGATGGTAATCGACGAGGTCAAGGCCGCGATCGGAGAAACTCCGCGCGACACCGGCGTCCGCAACCGGATCGCCGCCGAGCGCGAGAAGTGGATGGAGGAGTGGACGCCGCTTCTACAGTCCGACGAAGTGCCGATCAATACATATCGCGTGATCCACGAGATCAACACCACGCTCGATAAGTCCAAGTCTGTCGTCACCCACGACGCGGGCGCACCCAGGGACTCGATCATCCCGTTCTACGAGTCCACTACTCCACACGGGTACGTCGGCTGGGGCAAGACGACCCACCTGGGCTTCGGCATACCGCTGATGATCGGCTCCAAGCTCGCCAACCCGGACCGCTTCTGCCTCAACCTGATGGGCGATGGAGCGTTCGGAATGTCGGGCATAGACACCGAGACGGCGCAGCGCGCCGGCGCTCCGATCACCACCGTTGTGCTCAACAACGGCGGCATGGCCACATATCCGGGCGGCTACCCGACGGCACGGTCGAAGTTCGGCGTAACTGAGATGAACGGCGACTACGCGGGCCTCGCCGATGCGTACGGCGGAGTGGGAATCAAGGTCACCAAGCCCGGCGAGATGAAGCAGGCGCTAATCGACGCCCAGCAGCACAACGCCGACGGCCGAACCGTGATAATAGACGTACACTCCAACTTCGAGTCAAAAAAGTCCCGCTTCTAGCCAGCGGCAGACAGTCATGAACGAATCGGGGCGGCCATGGCCGCCCCTTCCACATTGAAGCACTGGTAGCTACGGTAGTTCTTCGCTCAAGAATGGGTTGACCACGCGAACGCCTTCGATCACTTGCCCGTGACTGAAGTCTTCGCTCAGAATCGTCTCCACGTCGTTCAACTTGGCCGCCGCCCAGATCAGACCGTCCCAATATGAGAGTTGGTACTGTATCGATCCCCTTATTCCTTCCTGGACCACATCTGCCGTTATTGGCAGAATCTCCCAGCGCCATTATCTCAAAAGGCCTCGCTCTTCCAGGATTTCGTCGTACATTTCCTCGCGTGTGATCCGATGAGGATAACCGCCCGCAACAGTCCGGCCCTCGATTCGGCTCTTCATGAACTCAAGCTCCTTCAACCAGCCTCGGCGATCTGGCGAGCGTTTGGTTTCATGCCGTCCACTGTCCTGACTGCTGTCGAGGTAGGAGCTGATCGCTTTCCGAATCAACTCCCTCTCGCTGACTCCGAGCGTATTGGAAAGCCTCTTCAGCCGCTTGGCCTGTTCTGGAGCTATGAAAACCTGCTTCTCTACCATATGCGTCATCGCCAATTACCTCACAACTCGGCATGCATAGTGCATTGTACACTACCTTTTCCGTCTCCCCCGCATGGTGAAAACAGGTCAATTGCAGCTTGGGTAGATCGACGAACCGCCCATTACGCCAAGAATGAAGAACCCAAGCAGCCCAGAGAACACAACGAATGCCAAGCCGATATGAACCAGGAGCTCTGGAACACATCATACATCACCTAAACTTGAAGAAGCCCCCTTCCGTCTCGCCCTCGGCCTCTCCGCCGGGTGTAGAGCCGGACAAGAGCGCCTCAGCCCAACCCTCCAACCTATCCTCCGGAAGCGCGCCGACCCATCTGCCCGCGACCACCCCATCGGCGCTGACGAAGAATGTCACCGGCAGCCCGATCACGCCGTACTCGACCGTTATCTTGCCGTCGGCGTCTCGTCCGTTCGGAAAGCTGAGTCCGAACTCGCTCACGTAGGCCAGCGCGTCTTCCTCAGTGTCCTGGATATCGACACCGACCAGTTGGATACCCTGCTCCTGATACCGCTGCCACACCCTCTCGAATCCGGGCGACTCCTGTCGGCACGGCGGGCACCACGAAGCCCAGAAGTTGATGATCATCGGCGATCCGCGACGGTCTTCCGTCCTGAATTCGCCTCCGCCAAGCAGCGGCATCGAGAACTGCGGTGCAGGCTTGCCAACTCTGGTCTCGCCGCTGCGACCTGTGGCCGGAGACCTGTTGGCAAGTCCGAACGCCATCAGCGCGAAGAACGACATCACCAGCACAGCGAACACGACCGTGGAGACCAGCTTCCAGGAGATTCGCACGCCTACCCCCCGGCCCGGTCAGTCCGCCGGCGCAGTGGCGACGGACGCGTCCGGCCTGCTCCTAGTTACGGCCCTGCCGGACGAGCGAAGGAAGAGCGCAACGACCAGCGCTATCACTATCACCGCCAGGCTGACCGTGAACACGTCGCCTATGGCTCCCGCCAGCGCCGACTTCAGCGCCGCCAGGAACTGGTCGGCTATCTGGGCGCCCTCCGGCCCGCCCGCCTCGAAGCGTTCCCTGAGCGACTCCAGCGCCGAAGGATCGACAAGCGCCTGCGGGTTCTCCTTGATCGCCTCGATCCTGTCGGCCGGCAGCACTCCCCTAACCGAGGACGGCAGCGCCTCTTCCAGATTGGACGCGAACCGGTTCACCATGACCGCGCCCAGCATCGCGAGCCCTAACATACCTCCGATCGATCTGTAGAACTGGATCGCCGAGGTCGCCGTCCCCATCACCCGGAACGGCACCGAGTTCTGGACGGACAGGGTGAATGTCGGAAAGGTGGACCCCATTCCGAAGCCCATCGTCACAAGGTATATCACCGCACGGGCAAAGGTCGTATTCTCGTCCATCGTGGAGATGAGGTACATCCCAACTGTCATGATCGCGAGGCCGATGAGCGCCTGGATTCGATAGTGCCCTCCCGTCCTGGATAGCGCCTGTCCCGACAGCGTCGCGCCGACGACGATGCCCATCATCATCGGAGTCAGAAAGCTGCCACTGCTCGTCGCCGACGCTCCAAGCACCCCCTGGAAGAACAGCGGAATGAAGATTATCCCGCCGAACATCGCGAACCCTGTGAGGAAGATCGCTATCAGCGACACAGCCACCATCCGGTTCCTGTATATCTCCGGCGGCATGATCGGGAACTCGGTCTTCGCCTCGATCGTGATGAACGCGACCACCATTACGGAGCCGAACGCGAGGAAGCCGATGACCTGCGGAGACGCCCACGCGTACTGTACGCCTCCCCACGATAGAGCCAGCAGAATGGGCACCACGCCCAGAATCAGCGTCACCATGCCGGGGTAGTCCAGCTTGCGCGACTCGACCTCCGGTTTGATGTTCGGAAACAGCCAGATCATCACCAGCAGCACCGGGATGCTGACCGGTATGTTGATAAGGAATACCCAGTTCCACGAGAGGTTGTCTGTGATGAAGCCGCCCAGCGTAGGCCCTATGACCGACGACAGCCCGAACGCCGCCCCGATGAAGCCCGAGTACTTTCCCCTGTCTTCAGGCGGAAACAGGTCAGCGATGGACGCGAAACTGTTGGCCATGATCACCCCGCCTCCAATGCCCTGGAGAGCGCGGAAGACGATTAGCTGGTTCATCGTCTGGCTCGTTCCGGCGAGGATCGACCCCAACATGAACACGAGGATGCCCCCGATGTAGAACAGCTTCCGGCCATAGATGTCCGTCAGCCTTCCGACGATCGGCACCGCCGTTGTGGATGCAACCAGGTACGACGTGGTCACCCAGGTGAACCGGTCGAATCCTCCGAGATCGGCGATGACCCTCGGCATGGCGGTCGACACCACCGTCTGGTCCAGCGCGGACAGAAACAGCGCGAGCACAACCCCGCCCATCGTCAAGATGACCTGTTTTCTCGGAAGCTGGACAAAGTCCTTCGCTACCGACTGGTCTGCGGTCGGACTCGCTTGACGCTGAGGATGCTGGCTCACTCACAACTCCCTGGCATGTTGGCCAATATACGGAACTGTTCGTAGCCGAAGCTTCTCTTAGCAGCTCGCGCACCAGCGCATTATAGACCACAGTCGGGAACCGGCGGAAAGCAGCCGACTTGCTGAACTTGTCCCAGCTTAGTTGGCGCTGCCGGCGAGTGCGAGTGCACCACATAGCTAGCACTCCTATACCGAGTTTTTCAAAAGCCCTTGACGGGGGGCGAGTGTGGTATAAAGCCAACATCCCGTCATGGGGGGCGGTCTTGCTCCGTTGCGGACCATCTTGGCCCCTGTTCGAGACGGGGCAGTCTTTGAGCTAAGGGGACAGAGATATGCTTACATCTACTTCACTGCGTTGGCTAGTGGTCGCCGTATCCGCGGCAATGCTGTTGGCGGTC
>JAKZVY010000272.1:0-2519 GCA_047515825.1 Dehalococcoidia bacterium | reverse complement strand
GTCGCTGCGCGGGCTAAAACGCGAGGGCTTCCGGTACGTGTTCGTGCTCAACTCCCCTGAAGAGGTGGAGGCGGTCACCATTGAGCGCGTACCTCTGTGGACCAACCTCCAGCACGAGCACGGGCCGTTTGACATCATCGGCGACGTTCACGGGTGTTTCGATGAACTCGTCATCCTCCTCGAGCATCTGGGGTACGAGGTGGAGACCCGCGCTGACGCTGACGGGGGAACTGGCTTTTCGGTTACCCATCCAAACGGGCGCAAGGTCGTATTCCTTGGCGATCTCGTAGACCGCGGCCCGGGCGTTACGAGAGTACTCAAACTCGTGATGGCCATGGTGGCGGACGGCGTGGCGCTGTGCGTCGCCGGCAACCACGAGTCCAAGCTCAACCGGAAGCTCCAGGGCAGGAATGTCCAGGTATCCCATGGACTGGCAGAGTCACTCGAACAGCTGGAGCTGGAGTCGCCAGCGTTCCGGCAGAGGGCGTCCGAGTTCCTGGACGGACTGATAAGCCACTATGTACTTGATGATGGGGACCTGGTGGTGGCCCACGCGGGAATCAAGGCGGAATACCAGGGCAGGGCGTCCGCGCGCGTTCGGGATTTCTGCCTTTACGGCGAGACCACCGGAGAAACGGACGAGTTCGGGCTCCCAGTCCGCGTCAACTGGGCGTCCGGCTATCGTGGTCGGGCGACGGTGGTTTACGGCCATACCCCTATCATGGAGCCTGCCTGGCTCAACAACACCATGAACATCGATACGGGCTGTGTCTTCGGTGGCAAGCTGACAGCGCTCCGATACCCGGAAAAGGAGCTTGTGTCAGTTCCCGCAGCACGGGTCTACTATGAGCCGGAAAGACCTCTGCCCGAGACTGCCCAGACTGAGGGACCCGCGGAGTCAGCCGGGGCTCGCGCTGCGGACCTACTTGACATTGACGACGTGCTCGGCAAACGTATTGTGGCGACGCGACTCCGGGGCAACATTACGGTCCGGGAAGAGAACGCGGCTGCAGCCCTCGAGGTGATGAGCCGTTTCGCCCTGGACCCTCGCTGGCTGATGTACCTTCCGCCCACGATGTCCCCGTGCGAGACATCAGAACTCCCCGGCCTGCTCGAACATCCAGCAGAGGTGTTTGCTTACTACCGCAACAACGGCGTGTCCAGCGTGGTCTGCGAAGAAAAACATATGGGTTCACGGGCTGTCGTCGTGGTTGGGCAAGATGCCGCAGCCATCGAGAGGCGCTTTGGCATAATCGGCGAAGGTATCGGCGCCTGCTACACGCGGACTGGACGAAGGTTCTTTGAAGACCGCGCTCTCGAGGACCAATTCCTGGAACGCGTCTGCGCGGCGCTTACGGCAGCTGGTCTTTGGGCTGAACTGGGGACCGACTGGTTGGTGCTGGACAGTGAAATCATGCCGTGGTCCGTCAAGGCTCAAGGGCTGATCCGAGAGCAGTATGCGGCGGTCGGTGTGGCAGCACGGACCAGTCTCAAGGCCGCGGAAACGGTTTTTCAACAGACGGCGGCTCGTGGCATTGACACCGGCGAGGCCCTGCTCAGGGTCGAAGAGCGGCTGCGCCTCGCCCAACTCTACAGCGACTCCTATGCCCGGTACTGCTGGCCAGTGACTTCGCTAGGCGATGTCCGACTCGCGCCATTCCACCTGCTGGCGAGCGAGGGCCAACTGCACACCGATAAGAACAATCTGTGGCACATGGACATGGCCGCGCGCTTGTTCGAGGCCGATCCCGCTTTGTTCCAGGTTACCAAACATAGGGTGGTACAGTTGGACACCCCGGATGAGATGGAGGCTACACGTTGGTGGGACGAACTTACGGACAACGGTGGGGAAGGCATGGTAGTGAAGCCGATGGCCTTCATTGCGACTGGCAAGCGTGGTCTGGTCCAGCCCGCCATGAAGTGCCGAGGCGTCGAATACCTGCGCATCATCTACGGTCCGGAGTACACCCTGCCGGAGAACATTGAACGCCTGCGGAATCGCAACCTCTCCAAGAAGCGGTCGCTCGCGCTTCGGGAGTTCGCACTGGGCGTAGAGGGTCTCCGGCGCTTTGTCGAGCGAGAGCCTCTCTACCGAGTACATGAGTGCGCCTTCGCTGTACTCGCCCTGGAAAGCGAGCCGGTCGACCCAAGACTGTGAGGGGCACACGGAGCCGACCGACCCGTGTGGAGCACGCCGTGGGCACCTGTCCCGATTGCGGTACGCACCCTCGGTGGGGAATTGACGCATCGGCGCGTGAGGTCATCGACATCCCCGGTGTCTGCGGTGCAGGTCACAGAGCATGTGGTGATCGCGCAGATGCCGCGGCCAGAGCTGAAACGCGCGACCGGGCTTAGTTGCCCCTGCACCTGAGGCACCCGGTGTGGACCCCTAGCCGCTGCTCAGTAGATGCCGGGAAGAATCCGGTACTTCACCCGTGCCCTGTACTCCGCCCACTTGTCGGCAGAGAGTCATTGGGTGGAACGATGGATGACCAGGAAGCATATACTCTAAGGAGGAG
>JAKZVY010000271.1:0-2719 GCA_047515825.1 Dehalococcoidia bacterium | reverse complement strand
GAACCGGGATGGCCTGACCGAGCCCCTCTATCAGGACCTCCCACCCCGAGGGGCCTTGTCCGCATGGTCGGGCTAGCACAGCCCACCTTCGTGCGGGGTCAAGGTCCTGCTACCCTGTAGGCATGACCAGGTCAGCCATCTATCTGGACCATGTGCTCATTGCGGTTCGCCGCCTGTCCGCTGCGGCGGACCTATACTCGTCCCTCGGTTTCAAGGTCACTCCCGAGGGCCGGCATCCCGGCCGGGGCACCCACAACCGCCTCGTGGTGTTCGGAACTGAGTATCTGGAGCTTATAGCGGTTCACGACGGTCCCGCGACGCCGTTTCGTCCCAGCATGACGTCGTTCTTGGAGATGCGAGAGGGGCTGTACATGTTCGCATTGGGGACGAGTGACATAGACGCGGCTGTCGCCGAGACCCGTTCGCGCCGCATCGACATCGATGCCCCGGTGCAGGGTCGGAGAGAAGCCAGTGAGACACCAGGATACACTTGGAGGAGCGCCAACTTGGGAGGCGCCCTGCAGGGGAGCGAGTGCTTCCTCATCCAGCACGATAACACGATACCTGAGCGCTACACCCAGCCGCCGGAACCGACCATGCACGACAACGGTGTCTCCGGGATCCACCACCTGACGCTGGCGGTTCACGATTCCGGCGCCGCCGCTCTACGCTGGCAGGATGTGATTGGAGTCGAGCCGTCCGACCCCGTACCGGTCGATGGAGGAGTGCGGCGGCGCATAGATCTCGAAAACGCCAGTATGTATCTGAACTCGCCCACAGAGCCGGGCCCGCTTGCGGAGTTTCTGCGCAGGTACGGGGAGGCGCCGTTTGAGCTTGGCCTAGAGACCCCCGACATCGGAGCCACCGTCACTGCAATGCGGCGATGCGGTGTAAAATTCGGGGAAGTTGTCGAAGGGGAAGACGGCACGTCTTCACTCATAGATCCTTCTTGCGCGGCGGGCGCGAGGCTTCGTCTGGTGCAGTTGTAGCCGGAGGATGCTCCTACTGGTGGACCGCCGCAGAAGGAATATCCAGAAGTTCGACCAAGTCGGACGTTACCGCTCCGAGCTGTAGGCAGGCATCCAGACTTAATTCTTGGCTCGATCTGGACCAGCATGTGCTTTGGATGGAGACCGACGGACGGGGCTGGAGCGTACTGTACTGAGCCTGATGCTCCTATAGATGTCAAGCCGCTCGTGCGACTATCTCCGACGAGCTACGGAGGGCCGAGAACACTTCGCGGGCAACGTAGCGTTTGAGGCAGCGAATGATCTCGCTCTTGCTCAGTCCCTCTCCGGTGCGCCGGCTCATGTATGCCATGGTGCGGCGATCATAGCGAAGCCTTACCAGGACGATGCGATAGAGAGCCGCATTGGCCTTGCGGTCACCACCGCGGTTGAGGCGGTGACGGTTGGTCTTGCCTGATGAGGCAGGTATCGGATTCACGCCGCATAGGGAGGCGAAGGCAGCCTCGGAGTGGAGGCGGTCGGGGTTACTCCCAGCAGTGATCAGCAGGGTTGCGGCGGTGTCGGGTCCTATGCCGAAGATGTTGACCAGGGCTGGCGCTGTCGCCCGAGTGAGTCGGTGGAGCTCAGCCTCGAGATCCACCGACTCCCTGCTTAGGTGACGATAGCGGGAGGCAAGCGAACGAAAAGCGTACTTTGCCGCCGCCGTGGGATTGTCCGGACGACCTGGGCGAAAGCCGTTGCACCTAGTTACGAGATCACGGGTGGCGAGGTTGTCGAGCGTTTCACGGAGTCCGGCCGGAGCCGTGATAACCAGGGCCTTCATCTGGTTGACGGCCTGGGTGCGAGCTTTGATAGCTGAGTCCCTAGCGATCTTGAGCATGCGGATCATTTCGACTTCGCCCTCGCCTGACTTGGGAGTGGCGCCAGCTACTCCCGCCAACACCGCACGAGTTGCCATCTCCGCATCTGTGGGGTCGCTCTTACCCTTCAGATATCGAACGGACCGGTCAGGTCGATTGATCTCAACGACGGTATACCCGCGAGCGATCAGGTAGCGGGCTACCCCGGCGCCGTAGGACCCGGTGCCCTCGATCCCGAATGCGTGGATCTCTCCCAAGCCGCGGCACCACCGTTCGAGCTCCCGATACCCGTGGGTAGTCGCCAGCATGTGATGCTCGTCGAGACGGACACCCTGCCGGTCAATGGCCACCGCCACATGCTCGTCATTGTGAGTATCGACTCCGATAACCATCTGAGCAGTGTGAGTGCTTTGATGACCGACGTCGTCCATCACTTCCACCTCCTGAAGTATGACACCGACGGCTCGGTGAGTGGACAGGACTGCGATGGGGCCTAAGTCCAGGCTCCTATAAGGTCACTGCTCACCATAGCCGTTGGGACCGTCTGGCCATCTCCAGAACGGGTCGACAGATCATTTTGAGGCACTTCGGCCAGCCACATAAGGGGTCAGGCCCGGTCCGGGATGGCCCATATGGATTATCGCAGTCCCCATGATGGAGAATGTGACATTGACGCAGAAAGAGCAAGCAAGGCTTCAGGTTCTCAACAGCTTGATGGCGGGACATATGACGGTAGAGCAGGTAGCGACATTGATGGGAGTGAGCGCGCGCCACACCAGGCGTATTCTGGCGGCTTACAGAAGGGACGGCGCAGCCGCAATCGCTCACGGCAATCGAGGTCACAGACCGGCCAACGCCACACCCGAGACGGTGGCTGCCGATGTGGTGGTC
>JAKZVY010000270.1:0-15262 GCA_047515825.1 Dehalococcoidia bacterium | reverse complement strand
CGGCGCCCCCAAGAGCGCCTGCAGGCCGCCCGGCGACCTCCCGCCTACCCGAATCAAGCCCGGATAATCGCGCCTGTAACTCCCTCACACCCTTCCGCTGTCCTCACGCCGTCCACCTGTATGAATCGGTGGATTCGGGGTAAAGGAAGAATCGAAGAGCCTGAGAAAGGAGAAAGTACTATGAAAGGGAAGACCAACTTCAAAGTGATGTTCTGGGTTCTGTTCATCTTGGGTACCCTAGTCACACTGACCGTCGGCGTCGTCCACGCTCAGGGAGCAGGAGAGGAGGGGTCGCCCCTGCCAGCGACTCCCGACAACGCCATTCTGGCAGCTGAGACTGGCCTGTCAGTAAGTGATATTGATAGCGCAATAGCCTTCCAGGAAGCCTTTGTGGAATACGCAGAAGGGCTCATCAACCAATTCCCCGGGCAGATCTCTGCTGTATGGATGGATTCACCCTCAAGCACTCAAGGGCCTAGCACCAGAGGCCACGTCCGGTTCAAAGAGGAAGTACCTTCAGGAGTCACGCCTATCGACAACGTCGCCCTCACTGGCAACGGCATGCTCTCGATCGCAGATCATAAGCGGCGCGCTGAGGTAGCAACCGATGCCCTCGTAGACTTGGGATACCAGAACTTCGCTACGTTTTTCGACCCGAAAGAGAATGTGATCCGTATCGAGGTTCTGATCCCAGATGGGGCAACTCAGCCGAGTAAGTCCGACATCGTCAGCGCAATGCGGGAGCGCTCAAATGATGTCCAGATAAAGCAAGCTGATCTTGCACTAGCCGTCCTCACGGGTTCTGGCCCGTTCATTACGACGCAACATAGTCGAGGCGGCAATTGGCTTCTCGAAGATGGTACCCGAGAGTGCACCAGCGGCTGGTCGGTCAGCGGTTCGGATGGCGACGGCATAGTCACCGCCGCTCACTGCGACGGACTCAACCAATTCGAGGAGCCTGGTGAAACCCCGTATGGCATCACTTTGAGAGACGAAGAGAAGGGCTCAGGCGGGGACGTTGAATACCCCACTACTGAACACGTAGAGTATGCCGAGTTCTACTCCGATGCGACAACCATAAGAGACGTGACCAGTATCAAGACGACCGCGACTATGGTGGGTGGTACTGTATGTGTCTATGGTCGCGCGTCGAATGTCCGCACGTGCAATCACGAAGTCGAGGCCGTGAACGTCACCGTAAGCAGCGGTAGCGGTGGTTGTTCGTGTATGGTCGGAAGTTTGGCGCGGACGGACAGCTCGTCGACTACCGGCGGAGACAGCTGTGGCGGGTGGTCCTATAACCACGCTGCTTGGGGTGTTCATCGCGGAAAAGACGCGAACGCTAAGGGTTACTTCACACCTGTAGAAGAAGCTCAATCAGCCCTCAACGTGACAATCAAGATACAGACAACACAGTAGGAAGTTTACATGCGTTGGTCATTGCTGGCTTGTGCGTTGGTAGTCCTATTCTTGGGGGCCGCTTGTGGAGGTGATGTGAGGATTGATGAATCGCCCCTCGCCACATGGGACCCCAGCAAGGCCGACATGTTCCTTCAGGCAACGGCGGGGAAGGGGACGCTTGATGTCTCCGCAAGCTGCGTGCGGCTGATTCTCGAAAACCAGAAGTCGGTTCTGCTTGTATGGCCAGAGCCGACTTCTTGGAACGCATCTTCCCAAGTGATCGACTTTGTAGGCCCTCTGGGTGATCGGCTAGAACTGCGAAACGGCGACCAGATCATGCCCGGCGGCGCGACCGCAACTCGCGAACCTCAGTTTATCTCGCTACCCGATCCCTCGTGTAATGCCGAAGAGATCTTCGTCCTCCACTCCATCAAGGTACTAACGGACTGACCAGTGTAAGCTGCCACTTCCGGCCATTCCCATTGACGCGACGGCCACTACTGGGTATCGGAGCATTGTGGATGTCGACCTTGTCGGAGTTTGGGATGGACCCGGCAAGCTATACAAATACAAGCTATACAAATACAATGACGTCACCTGCTACCCCGCTCCAAAGAATTAACGAGAATTAACGCCTCCGCCGAGACAATCTCTGGGTTGAAGGAGAACAGGTGTCATGTCGTCGGTGCTCTTCGTCGAGGCTTTCGGGCAGTTGTTCCAGGGAGCGGATCTGGAGCGTATCGTGTCGGAGGATGCGGGAGACCTCTATAGCGTCTTCGAAGCGCGTGCTGAATCGATGGGTTGGTCCTCCACGCCGTCCTCCAGGCCGGCTCGCCGCCGCCCACTGCTCTGGCACATGAACGAGGCGGAGTTGACCGCTGGGATTGACGATTCCCGGATCGGATATGTGCAGGTCGGCCTGGATGTTGGTGACGTCGAGCGGACCAGGGTGCCGGTACCGTCTCCGCCTGTTATAGGTTTTCGCTATGCACCGCTCGGGGTAAGACGACGCTCCGTCGAGCCGGCTGTTGTGCTGCCGGCGTTGATTCAGTGTTTCGATGATGCACTCCGCCGCTTTGGGGACGTCGAGTTGTCTGAACTCCAGGTGACGGCAAATTTTCTGGACCCCTGGACGCAATCTTACCCTCGCGCTCTCACCTCTGGGCTCAACTGGTTTAACACTATCCTGAAGGGACATGTGGATGCCCTCATCGCATTCGACCAGGAATTGCTCGGGGGGCAAACCGAGGAAGCGTTGGTCGCCAGCCTCCGGCGGAAGAACACCGGATCGTTCGAGTTCGGACCGGTAGTAGCCGTGCCTGAGCAGCACTCGGTCAGAGCGTGGGTCGATGCGCCGCCCGTTTACTCCATCTCCCCTGCGCACTCGGGCCTCGGCGTGTCGGTGACGCTGTCTGAATGGACTGCGAGCGCTGTGGCTTGGGTACTCGCTATGGTCATCGACACAGCGCGTTCCATTGAGTCAGATGTAAGCAGTTTTGCGGTTCGAGTGACACGATTATAGGTGCCGATACACTTTGACTGAGTCAGAGTGAATGAAGAGAGATGGAACCTCTTGAACTAGCCAGAGGACCGGATGGTTGAACTGGCGCGTACGGGCAGCGCCTCGACTATAAACGGAGACAGCGGCGGCGGCTGGTCCAAAAACTACGCATCTTGGGGCGTCCATAAGGGAGTGGACGCGGCTGGCAAGGGCTATTTCACACCTGTCGAGGAAGCGGAAAACCAACTCAGTGTAACAATCAGAACGCAGTAGAGATGTGCATGCGCCCTTTACCGCTGGCTTGTACCTTGATGATGGTCGTACTCTCAGGGGCCGCGTGTAATGTGAATGAGAGGATTGACGAGTCGCCCCTTGCCACATGGGATCCCAGCAACTCGGGCGTCTTCAATCAAGCGACCATCGGGAAAGGGACACTTGATGTCTCCGAGGGCTGTGTGTGGCTGGCCCTCGAAAATCAGAAGTTGGTTCTTCTCGTATGGCCAGAGCCGACTTCCTGGAACGCAACCTCCCAAGCGATCGAGTTTGTAGGCGTCCGAGGTGAGCGTTTAGAATTGCGAGACGGCGACCAGATCATTCCGGGTGGCACGACCCCTGCTGTTGAACCTCAGTTTGTGTCACCACCCGGTCCCTCGTGCGAGGCAGAGGAGACGTTCGTACTTCACTCCTTAAGAGTAGTAACGGACTGACTCTTGTAAAGCTACCGGGGGTGGATTGGGATTCACCAATACCCAGATATACATAAACGCCAATACGGTAACGGCCGATACGACTCATGGGGAGGGCTGTAGCAATGGCAGCATTGTTGTGGTTCGTCCTAACAATGGCGCTTCCCTCCGCGGTATTTATGCTCGGTGGATTCTGGGTGGTTAGAAGGAGATACGGGGCTGCGTGGCACGTCCTCGGCATCGTAGCGATTGTAGTGGGAGTGTTGCTGGCGGCGGCCACTACCTTTGTGGCCCTGCCTGGCATTGCTGTTACAACAAAATTCGAGGATGGAATGAGGGTGCGATTGAAATCGGTGGTTGCATTCAGTTCGGTCGGATACCCGATCTGCCTTGACCGCCACCCGTTTGAATCGGGGCGCTGCTGACGAGGTCAGGCCCTGCGGCAGCGTATGACTGGACCACCGACTAGTCCGCCCTCACATATGGGTCAAACGGGACTGCCATCGCTGCATCTGCGGTGGCAGTTCCCTTGTTCTTTGATCGGCGGCCTACCGGCAGAGCAGCCGATCACCAATTGAGAGGCCCCCGGAGCCACTGATCACCGACTCTTGCCTAGCGATACCGAGTAAGATACCCTTAGCCCGCTTGAGAAGAGGTTTCTCTCGCCGCCGATTCCAGGTCACCCTGCGAGGCGGTGAGCCAAATACAGCGCATAGGAGGTCGAGACCAGAATGGCTGATATGTCAAAGTCGGTTGCCATCGTCGGGGCTGCGGAGTCCGACGAGATTGGCAGAGTGGAAAACAAATCGTCTCTGCAACATCACGCCGAGTCGGCGTACAACGCGCTCGAAGACGCCGGTCTGAAGATGAGCGACGTCGACGGACTGCTCTCGGCGGGATTCGGAACGCTGACCCTCGCTGAATATCTGGGAATCGAGCCGACTTACACCGACTCGACCTCGGTCGGCGGATCGTCGTTCATCATTCACATAGCGCACGCGATGGCCGCGATCAACGCGGGCTACTGCGAGGTCGCGCTGGTTACTCACGGCGAGGCCGGTCGTAGCGCACGCAGCCACGCCGGCGGCAACGCCGCCGAACCGGGGCCTCAGTTCGAGACACCCTATGGTTTCATAGGTGCGCCGATCGTCTATGCCATGGCCTGCCGCCGCTATATGCACGAGTACGGCGAAGACCGCACCCGCCAGGCGATGGCCGAGATCGCCGTCGCCACCCGCAAGTGGGCCAACCTGAACCCGCGGGCGTATTTCCATGACAGGCCCATGTCGTTCGACGAATACCACGACTCCCCATGGATCTCCTGGCCGTTCCACCTGCCCGACTGTTGCCTCGTCACCGACGCGGGCGGCGCGTACGTGGTGACCACCGCCGAGCGTGCCAAGGACCTTCCCAAGAAGCCGGTTTACGTCCTCGGAGCCGCTGAAGGCCACGACCACGGCCTCATCAGCACCATGCCGGACCTGACTCGCACCTGGGGCCGCTACACCGGGCCCAAGTCGCTCGAGAGGGCCGGACTCACCCACGACGACGTCGACCTTGCGATGATATACGACTCCTTCACCTACACCGTGCTCGTGACGCTGGAAAGCCTCGGCTTCTGCGGTCCGGGCGAGGGTGCCGACTTCGTCGCCAACCAGCGAACCGCGCCTGGCGGCGACTTCGCGATGAACACAAGCGGCGGAGGGCTGTCGTACACTCACTCAGGAATGTACGGTATGTTCCTCGTGGTCGAGGCGGTCAAACAGCTTCGTGGAGAGGCCGGAGATCGGCAGATCGACGATCCCAAGATCTCGCTCGTCCACGGCACCGGCGGCCAGCTCTCGTCAACCGGGACCGTAATCCTGGGGGTCGACTAGAGAGCCGGGTTCCGAGGCGATCTCAAGACATACACCCTCCCGACGGACAATTCGGGAGGATTGATACGAGGGTGAAGCGGAAACCCTCGACTTACAGGAGCAGAAAATGACGCAAGCCTACAACAAGCCCGTACCGGTCCCGCAGCAGGAGTCCGACGTCTACTGGGAGAAGGTCAAGCAGCATGAGCTCTGGCTGCGCAACTGCGATGAATGCGGAGGCGCCTACTTCTACCCGCGCGACATCTCCCCCTGCTGCTTCTCGAGGAACACCACCTGGATCCAGGCCAGCGGCAAGGCGACACTGTTCACCTATGGCATCGTCCACCGTCCGCCGCATCCCGGATTCATGGACGACGTGCCTTTCGTAACGGCCATCGTGGAGTTGGACGAGGGTCCGAAGATGGCGACCAACATCGTCATGGACGACCCCACGCCTGAGAAGCTCCAGATCGGTATGCCGCTCGAAGTCGTCTTCGAGGACATCACCGACACAATAGCCCTGCCGAAGTTCAAGCCGGCCTGAGGGTAGTGGTCCGTGGTTTGACTGCCAAAGACAACTCACCACCACCGGAAAGAGAGTCGATCTGGAGCATCTCCCCGGGATGGCGTACGGTTTACTTCGTTCTGTTCGTCATCCAGAACATCGCCGGAATATCTCTGCTATGCTGGTACGAGGTATCCTGGCGGACCGGGGACGATGCGATCCAGACTATTCTGAACATTAGTCACGGTTCTGGGCAGACCGCCATCGGATCGGCGGGAATAACTCTGACTATCACGGAGGCAGGGCGATTAATCATGGTTCTAGGCGAACAACTGCAACGGTGGTTTGAGAAACGAGAGGATGCGAGAGTCACCAGAAGAGTCGATGAAGCGGTCGCGCAGGCAGTCGATGAAGGCCGAGGCGAAGCTCACAGACAGTGGTCCGAATGGATCCAGCGAAAGATGGAAGCCGAGGCCAAAGGTGAGTTGTTCGAGGAACCACCCCCCAACTCTAACTCGAATGGAGCCGACGGCGCTTAGCAGTTTAGCAGTCGCTTTGTGAAAAGCGATACATCCATCTGTTGCTGCCGGGGACTCATAGCAGGTGGCTAGTTAGCCCTCCCGCCAACCGTTGCCCTCGTCCAAGTACGTCGTGGTCCCCACCGTCGATAGTCGGATCTGCTGACAGTACATCCTGCCGTCTAGCGTCCGCTCCGCCGAGTTCGACGTAGAGGTCCACTCAACCGACTCCGGGCCGCCGACCATGGCCTCGACCAGCACCCGTCCGTCCATGTCGTCGGGAGTGGGCAGACCCAGCAGCCTGAGCGCCGTCGGAGCAATATCGACGTTCCCCGTCGGCGACGTCACTCTCGCCGCCTGCTTGAATCCCGGCCCCCGCGCGATCAGGACGTTGCTCATCTCGTGGCGGCTCATCGACCCGTGCTGACCCTGGCCCGACGCACCTCCCGTTGAGTAAACAAACCCTGGGTAGCCGGCCCCGTTGGGACGCGAGTCCCAACCCAGTGACATCGCCAGTTCCGGCGCTCTCGGACCGTCGCCTCCCGACAGCGACATCGGCAGCGTCCCCTTGATCTCGCCTGCCGATTCCGACGCCAGCAATGCCCCGCACCAGGGTTGCGCCATGAGCCAGGCGGCCAGCCGATCCGTCGTATCCGTGTCCCGACAGTAGAACAGCACGCTTCCCCCGTTCGGAGCCACCAGTACGTCCCTTTCCGCAAACCCAGCGCGGCGCACGTACCAATCGACGTCAACCGTCTCCTGAATCGTCGAGTAGCCGTGGTCAGACATGACCATGACGTCGATGTCTTGGGTCTGGGGATTGGACTCGATCCACCTAGTGATCCGTCCGAACCGCTCATCCGCCTCTCGTACGGCACGATCCGAGGTCTCAGACCCGACACCGGTGGCGTGCTGCGCCTTATCCGGCTCCGACGACCATATCAGCGCGACGGCTGGACTTCGTTCTGGAAGGATGTGCTCGGTCAGGACTCGGACTGCGTGGTCGAAACGCGGCGTGTTCGGACTCGTCTCGCTGGGCCACGCGCCGAATCTGGCAGCGAGACGTCCGTGAAGCGGGTGGGGAAGGGTGAAGTCGGGATGGATAGTCGCGCCTCCGACGGTATCGGCGTTCGGGTTGTGGACGTAGGCGTTCCCCGATGTCCCGACTCCGATCGCCGTGTACTCCATCCCGTGAGGCGCGAGTATGTCTGCTAGGGTCGGGGCCAGCAGCACCCGCCCGGTCGTCGCCTTGATCTTCTCAAGCACAGGCTCCAGCGCCGAGAATACCAGCGCCGGGTCGTAGTCGCGCGCCACCATAGTGTTAGCCGCGAGACCGTGCCCTCCGGGGTATCTGCCCGTGACCATGCTGGCCGCGTTGATCCGGGTCACAGAGGGAAACACCGGATGGTGGTTCTCGAAGAAAACGCCTTCGGACGCGAACCGCGCCAGGTTTGGCATCAGCTCCGGCCGCACCTGCGCCGGCTGAAGCCCATCGAACACCACTATCAGGACGTTTGGCATGGCAGTCAGTAGTCAGTGATTAGCTGTTAGCTGTTAGCTGGTAGCAGTCATTGTACAGGACTGCCAAACGCCGCGTTACGTGACGCAAGCGCATGACGGCAGTTTGTCGCAACTGCCCAACCGTACAGGATACTTGCCATTGCACGAATCGCACTCGCGGAGTAATCTTCAAGTAGCGCCACTATAGGAGAAGAAACAGTGCACGAGTCAAAAGTGCCTGCTAACGGCAGGATTACGCTGCCAAAGTCCGTCAGGGAGGCGTTAGGATTACAGCCTGGCGACCGGATCCGATACTTCATCATGGACGGACACGTTCAGATACGAAAGGTCCGGCACATCAGCGAACTGGCTGGGATACTGAAATATGACGGTCCGCCGGTTACGCTTGAAGATATGGATAACGCAGTAAGAGACGCGGCTGCGGAACGATACCTCAGACATTGATCGCTCTGGACACGAACATACTGGTTCAATACCTCGTGCGTGAACATTCCGATCAGTGGGAGTTGGCTACGGATTTGATCCGGGCGCTGACCATCGAGAACCCCGGCTTCATAAGTCGTGAGGTCGCCCTTGAGACAGTGTGGGTTCTGCATCGGGTGTATCGGTACTCTCGGAACCAGATTGCAGCCACGATTCTACATTTGATCGCCACTTAGGGAATCACCACCGAAGCTGCGGACGATGTCTCGCTTGCGATCAACAGGTTTGGCCAGGGAGTCCCCGACTTTGCCGACCTGATGATCCTCGCAGCGGCTCGGCGCAATGGCGCGTCGGCGGTATTCACTTTCGACCGCAGGTTCTCGCGGCTGGCTGGCGTTCGGCTGGTCGAATCAGCACAATAGGAGAGCTTCCCCATGCCCCACCACCACCTCGAAACAGCCTTCTCCATAGACACTTCCGCCATCAAGTTCGGCCCCGGCGTCACCCGCGAGGTCGGATACGAGGTCTCCCGACTCGGAGCGAAGCGCGTCGCCGTTGTCACCGACCCCCGTATGGCGCAGCTTGAGCCGGTCGCCGTTGTGCTCGACTCGCTCAGATCCGAGGGCATCGACGCTGTCCTGTTCGACCAGGTCGAGGTCGAGCCGACCGACGAGTCTTTCAAGTCCGCCAGCGACTTCGCCACTCAGGGAAACTTCGACGCCTTCGTCTCCGTAGGAGGCGGCTCCAGCATCGACACCGCCAAGGCCGCCAACCTCTACTCGACACACCCCGCCGACTTTCTCACCTACGTCAACGCTCCCATAGGGCAGGGGACTCCGGTTCCCGGCCCGCTCAAGCCACACGTCGCCGTTCCGACCACGTCCGGCACCGGATCCGAGACCACCGGCGTCGCCATCTTCGACCTTCTGGAGATGAAGGCCAAGACCGGACTCGCTCACCGCGCTCTCAGGCCGACGGTGGGCATTGTCGATCCCGACAGCAGCCGCACGCTTCCTGAGATGGTCACGGCGTGCAGCGGATTCGACGTGCTGTGCCACGGTCTCGAGTCCTACACGGCGATGCCGTTCAGCCAGCGGGAGGCTCCGGCCAACCCTGGACTCAGGCCCTCGTACCAGGGATCGAACCCGATCAGCGACGTTTGGGCGGTCCGCGCAATCGAGATGGTCTCGCACAACATCGTCAACGCGGTGCGCGATGCCGACGACATCGAGTCCAGGTCCAACATGATGCTCGCCGCGACGTTCGCGGGCGTCGGATTCGGAAACGCGGGCTGCCATCTTCCGCACGGGATGTCGTATCCCGTCTCCGGCATGGTGCGCGAGTACGTGCCGGACGGATATCCCGACGACCACCCTATCGTCCCGCACGGCATGAGCGTGATAATGAACGCTCCCGCCGTGTTCCGATTCACCGCGCCGACGAACCCCCAACGGCACCTGTTCGCCGCCCGCCTGATGGGAGCGGACGTGTCCGACGCCGGCCCCGAGGACGCGGGCGACATCCTGGCAGACGCCATAGTTGACCTGCTCAAGAAGATCGGCGTTCCCAACGGACTGGAGGCTATCGGGTACACACCCGCAGACGCCTCGGCTCTGACGGCGGGCGCGATGCCCCAGCGCCGCGTCATAGACCTGTCCCCCCGCCCCGTCGAAGAGTCCGACCTCCGACAGCTCTTCCTGGACTCCATGACCCTGTGGTAGATGGCAGTTGCCGGCCGCCGGTGGCAATTCCCCGCCGCATCTTATAGGATGGATTCCGCCTGCCGAGCGTTGCCGCTGAAGGAGGGTCAACCATGACGACCGACGTGACAGCCGAAAGAAGCGCCCCGCACAGGCTCCCAGACTCCTGCGAAGAGTACCGTTGCGAAGAGTACCCATGCTCCGACGGAGGCCGCATCTCCGAGAGCCAGAATCAGTACCTCGCCATTTTCGACACCTTTGCTGCCCTGAAGACCATGTTCGAAGACAGGCCCGATGTGGTCGTGGCGGGCAACTTGTTCGTGTACTACCGCGAGGGAGACCCCGGCAGCCGAGTGGCTCCCGACATCATGGTAGTGTTCGGTGCGAGCGGCAAACACTATCGACACTCTTGGCAGGTGTGGAGAGAGGGCGGTGCGGTTCCCTCGTTCATTCTCGAAGTTGCCTCGGAATCGACCTGGAGAACGGACGCCGGCCCGAAGAGGGACATCTACGCCGCTATGGGAGTCACGGAGTACTGGCGCCACGACCCACTCCAAGACCTTCTCCCGTCGCCGCTTATCGGCGAACGGCTGGTGGACGGGGAGTACCGCCCCATGAGCGTGTACACCGACGGTGCGGGAACCCTGCGGGGCCATAGTCCGGTACTTCGCCTGGACATCTGCGTCCGCGACGGCTCGGACCTGCGTCTGTACGACCCCGCCGCCGAGCAGTGGCTCCTCAGCCCCGATGAGAAGGAGACCGCGCTGATCGAACAGGCCGCCGAGTTGAGTGAGGCGCAGGCTGAGTTGCGTCAGGCGCAGGCCGAAATCGGCCGGCTCCACGCCCAACTGGAAGCGCAGCGACGGGAAGGGTAGGAGCCGAGGCCGCCGTCGCTCCCCGACCCGTTCTGCGGAATAGTGGATTCGACGCCCTGTAGAGCGGCCGGATTCCTCTACCCTGACACCGCCCGCACCCGGTGATTGTTGCTGTCGGCGATGTAGATCGAACCGTCGGCGGCTATCTCGCAGCCGTGCGGACGGTCGAGGCCAGCGTCTGTCTCCGGACCGTCGTCCCCGTGTCCCCCGAGCTGCCCTCCGGCGACGGTCGTCACGATGCCGGTGCTCGCGTCGATGCGACGAATGGCGTGGTTCTCCGTATCGACCACTATGACGTTGCCCTCGCTGTCACACCGGATGCCCTTCGGACCGCCCCACGTCGCCTCCAGCGCCGGACCGCCGTCGCCCGAGTATCCGAACTCCGTACTCGCTCCCGCGACCGTGCCCATATTGCCGTCGGCGGACACCACCCGCACACCGTTCCCCTCGCGCTCAGCGATGTAAGTGTTGCCCGATCCGTCCATGCAGACCGCGCGGGCGCCCAGTATGCTGGCCTCCCTGGCGGGCAGTCCGTCGCCCGCCCGCACCTTCTCGCCGTTGCCCGCGAATGTGTCGATGATGCCCGACGCGAGGTCGAGCCGCCGCACCCGCTGGTCCTGGATGTCGGTGATGAGCAGACCTCCGGCCCCGTCCAGGAAGCAGTCGTTAGGCTCGCGCATCTGGGCCAGGTGACCCGGACCGCCGTCGCCGGAGTATCCCGGTTCACCCGTGCCCGCGACCGTGCTGATCACCCCGCTGCCGCCGTCCACCTTGCGCACGACGGCGTTGAGTCTATCCACTATGTAGATGCTGCCGTCCGAGTCCACCGCCAGCGAGTACGGTTCGTTCAGGGTCGCTTCGGTGGCCGGGCCTCCGTCTCCGGTGTATCCAGCCTCTCCGGTGCCCGCAACCGTGCTGACGATGCCGGTGACGGCATCGATCCTTCGCACCAAGTGGTTGCCCACCTCGCAGACGAACAAGTTGCCGTCGGCGTCGAAGACGCACATGAACGGCTCGCTCATGGCGGCGGACTCGGCCGGCCCGCCGTCTCCGGCGTATCCTGCCTCACCCGTTCCCGCTACCGTGCGAATTGTCGACTGTTCGGACGATGTCACTGCGCTTTCCTCTCCCCGTACTTCTCCCAATGTACGATCTCGGCCAGCGACTTGCGGTTCTTCATGCCCTGGCGGCCCTGGCTCTCGACAAGACGGTATCCGAACGGCAGCACAGTCACCAGGTCGAAGCTCTCCGGTATCCCCAGGAGCTCCTTGATCTGGCGGTTCTGCTCGGCGAGCCTCAGCCCCACGAAGCAGGTGCCGAGTCCCTCTTCCCACGCGACCAGCTCCATCTGCTGGACCGCTCGGCCAGTATCGAGGTCGGGACGGTCAGCGTTCTCCATCGCGACCGCTATCGCCATCGGAGCGTCGGCCACGAACCGCCCGCTAGACGCGATGCTCCCTATCTTCCGGAGCATGTCCTTATCTCTAACCACGACCAAGTGCCACGGCTGGCGGTTCCGCGAGCTCGGCGCCCACTGGACCGCTCTCAGCATCTTCTGCACCACCTCGTCCGGCACCGGGTCGGGCTTGAACTCCCGAACGGTCAGCCGGGTCCTCACTGCTTCATACACATCCACGAGTCGCCTCCTTTAGGCCGTGTTGACTTTTCACATGCTCGACTGTTCCAAGTTCAGACAGGGTGTTGAATCGCGGTTCGTACGGCGAGATCGAAAGAATCATGGCAATCTCTGAATCCCATAAATCACAGTTCAGACAATTGCGGCGGAATGTCAACACAACCTATCCCCCATCCTGCTTTCTCAACTGATCGACGATCTGATCTAGCGACACCTCGACCTGCTCGCTGCGACCCAGATCCCTGACGCTCGCGACCCCTTTCGAAAGCTCGTTGTTCCCTATGATGACCGCGTGGGTCGCTCCGGTGTTGGCCGCGTAGCGCATCTGCGACCTCATACCTCGCGGCGGGGCGAGCATCGCCGCTATCCCCGACCGCCTCAGATCCGACGATATGCGCAGGCCCGCGTTCTTTCCACCCTCTCCCAGGTGGACGACTACTACCCTGGTCCGGGACGGCTCAGGGACGGGGATCTCCTGGAGTTTGATGTTGTGGATCACCCTCTCGAGTCCCATGCCGAACCCGACTCCGGGCGTCGGCGGGCCTCCCAGCTCCTCGATCAGGCCGTCGTAGCGTCCGCCGCCCACGATCGTAACGGTCCGCCCCTCCAGTTGAGGAGCGATCTCGAAGACCGTCCTGGTATAGTAGTCTAGGCCGCGCACCAGCCGGTGCTCCGTCTGAAAGTCCAGGCCGATCAGCGACAGGTACTCCCGCAGGCTGTCCCAGTGAGCCCGGCAGTCGTCGCATAGGTGGTCGTAGCTGGCCGGCGCGGCGTCTATGAACGGCTGGCACTGCTGGCTCTTGCAGTCCAACAGCCTCAGCGCATTGCGGTCGAGACGGCGCTGGCAGTCCGCGCATATCCGATCCCGGTGTCCCTCATAGTAAGACCGCAGCTCACGCATGTACGCGGGACGGCACGCTCTGTCCCCGATCGAGTTGACGTACAGCGAAAGATCGGACAGTCCTATCGTTTCGAGGTATCGCCAACCGGCCTCTATCACGTCCGCATCGACGCTCGCGTCCGATTCGCCGATGATCTCCACTCCGAACTGCGTATGCTGCCTGTATCGTCCCGACTGCGGTCGCTCGTACCTGAAGACCGGGCACAGGTAGAACAGTCGGACCGGCTGCGGCAGGTTCTGCATCCCGTGTTGCAGGTAGGCGCGGCACGCCGGAGCGGTACCCTCCGCGCGCAGCGTCAGCGAGTCTCCGCCGCGGTCCTCGAAAGAGTAGGTCTCCTTCTCGATGATGTCCGTCGTGGACCCCACGCCGCGCTCGAACAGCGCCGTGTCCTCGAACACAGGTGTGTCGAGGCGCTGGAACCCGGCCCTCGACGCCACCTCCTCAGCCGTCGCCGTTACGAATCTCCAATACTTCTGGTCTTCAGGAAGGACGTCGACCGTGCCCCGCGGGGCTTGAAACTGCAATGGGACTCTCCAGAATGTCGTCTCGTTTACCGCCAGCCGCCGCACATTGTACTACAACGAGCGGATTTCAAAGTTGGCTACATCCACGTCGACCCCCAATCACCGTGTGCGGGATAGACTACACCTACTGACAAAGAGGGCATCCAATACATGTATCACCCGGAAACTACTGGCTCCGTGATGGTCTGCAATCAGGCAATGTGTACGCTATACTGGACATGTTAGGAAAGATGGAGTCATAAGAGAGCATTAAGGTGCTTCATGCTGCCGGCGAATCTCTTGAGTGTCGGCTGTCTGATATGAGTAGCAAGCCAGCGTCGGACTGGGAGGGAGGCGACAGATGCCATCTGGGATACTGAGAGACCGTGACCAAGTCACCATAGATGAGGCTACTGTAAGGCGTATCGTGGAGGCGCAGGGCGGGGTCAGTGGCATGGTTGCGAAAATGGAAGAGTTTCACAATGTCGTCGCACTCATGCGACAAGAGCGTCCCAGGCTCATGGAAGAATACCCAGACAAGTGGGTGGTAATGGGGAAAGACGGCGATGTCGTAGTTGGTGACTCCATAGACGACGCGCTCGAAAAAGCCGACGCCCTGGGTATGGAGCGGGGGGAGATGATCGTTGACTATCTGGAGACAGACCCTCCTATGCTGATCCTATGATTCTCGGTGAGTTCAACGAGGACACGGGAGAGCCGACCATTCTAGGTTTCGTTTATTTTCCAAGACTGAAAGAGTCTATCGTTGCGAGAGTGCCCTTCCTGCTGGATACAGGTGCCAGTACAACGATCCTACATCCAAAGGACGCTCGGAAACTCAAAGTGGCCTTTGGCAAACTTAGGAATTCAGCCCGGTCCAGAGGCGTGGGGGGCTTGCCCAATACTTTAGAGAACTTGCGGTCGTCTACTTTCCCGACATTTATGCGGACAGTGCTTTGCTGAGGGCCTATGAGGTTGAAATGGGCATTGCCGAGCCGAGCGAAGTCAACGAGGCGCTCCCATCACTCTTGGGGAGAAACATAACCGACCGCTGGAGCATTCGATACTCTCCCCCAGACTCATTGATTGAGTGCTCAGCCCGTTCTGCCGACTTTACTATTGGAGAATGAGTAACGCTGCTCCCCGCAAAAAAACAGGATACCGGCCTCCTGACCAGCCGGCACTTCCGGCTCAAACTCTCCTTGACAGCCGTTCGCACACCTTCTATCCTATTC
>JAKZVY010000269.1:0-4109 GCA_047515825.1 Dehalococcoidia bacterium | reverse complement strand
GTGCGGCGCGAGTCCCAATGCATATGCCTGAGTCAGACTGATCACGCCGGCTTTCGAGACGTGATACGGGGGATTACCCGGGCCGCCCTGTCGCCCGGCCACCGACGCGATGTTCACGATCTTGCCGTACCTGCGCGGTTTCATGAACTCCGCAGCCGCGTCGGACACCTTCGCGACTCCCTTTACGTTGACAGCATATATCTGGTCCCAGTCGTCTTCGCTGGAGCGATCGCGGCTCTCCCATCCGGGAGCACCGATTATCCCGGCGTTGTTGACCAGAATATCGATCCGACCATGTGCCTCGAAGACCTGACAAGCGAGGCGCTCTGCCGACTCGGTCTGAGTAACATCAACTTCGGCAACATCGAAAGCTGCTGTCGGATGCGCCGCGCGTAAGTCGGATGCCGTGCGCTGGACGTCGTCTATGCGAAGGTCGGTTATCACCACCGTCGCCCCGTATGCAGCCATCCTATCCGCGATCGCCCGGCCAATTCCGCGAGCCGATCCCGTCACAATCGCTACCTTGTCGTTGAGGTCCATATTCCTACTCTCCTGGACGAATGTCCGTAATCCCCTGTCTGTTAACTCTTCACCATGCCCATCTGAGACGTATTGTATCCGCCCAGTTCCTCGACTTCACGCTGAAACTCGGCAGACCTGATCATGTTTAGCATCGGTCTCAAAAGATCGCCGTCGTAAAACTCGGTCGGAATGAGCAGATCGTACTCCTCTTCAAACAGGGGCACGAATTCGAGTCCCATTGCCTTTGCCGCAGGGAGGATGCCCAGCCCGACGTCGGCGCGACTACCCTGGACCGCGGCGGCGACAGCGAGATGGGTGTACTCCTCGCGTTCGTATCCGCGTATAGATTCGGCGGGGATTCCCATCTCGCGCAACTTGAAGTCGAGCAGTACGCGAGTACCTGAGCTGCGCTGGCGGTTGACGAAGCGGACGCCATCCCGCGCGAGGTCGGATAGGGAGGTTATCCGCATGGGGTTGTGCGGGGGCATCATCAGTCCCTGGGTTCGTGCGGCGAGGTGAACGAGAACCACCTGCTTGCCTGGGATGTAGCGGTCTATGTAGGAGACGTTATACTCGCCGGTCTCTTCGTCCAGCAGATGCGAGCCCGCGACGTGGGTCTCGCCGCGACGAATCGCGAGGAGTCCGCCAATGCTGCCCACGTTTGCGGAGGACACGGTTGGACTACCGGACGTTTCGCTGAGACGGCTCGCGAGCAGATCGAGGACGAGGTCGTGACTGCCGGTAGCGACTATGGTGCGCCGGATGTCTCGCATCGACCTTAGCAGACGTACAGAGACCCGGCTTCCAGCCTCGATTCCCTCAGAGAGTCGAGGGATACGGGCGATACCGTCCGCCCTGACGAGAGAGCTTATGACGCCCGCGCCGCGTTGAAGCGGAGTTGCGACCAGCCTGTCGCCGACCTGACCTAACCTGACGCGCAGAAACTCGTCCTCGCCCATCGGGGAGTGGACGCGACGGGTCATAGTGGCCATAGCGGTCGGATTGGGTTCGGTGGCGTGTCCGAGCTTGGACTCGATGATGGGTTGTACGAATAGCTCGCAGGCGATGACCGCAGACACGGGGTAGCCGGGGATTCCGATGACAGGTTTGTCCTTCACGACGCCAAGCACGATCGGATGGCCGGGCCTGATGGCTACGCCGTGAACGACCAGTCTGCCGAGCTTCTCCACAGTGCCCGCCGTGTAGTCTTCAGTGCCAGCAGACGATCCTGCGTTGATGAGAACGAGGTCGAACTTGCGGACGGCGTCCCTAATCTCTTTTTCGAGCAGGTTCGGGTCATCGGGGACGGGCGGGAGGCGAGTTGGGTTCGCGCCCCACTCTTTGAGCATGGAGGCGAGCACGATGGAGTTGAACTCTACGATGTCGCCCGGCTTGGGATGGTCGGATATTCCAACAAGCTCCGTTCCAGTGGGAATTATGGCGACAGTAGGCTTTCGGCGGACCTGGATTGAGGTTACGCCCGCGGCGGCGCAGGCGCCCAGGTCGGGCGGGCGGAGTCGGTGGTTCTGGGGCAGCAGGAGCTCGGACTGTACGATGTCCTCTCCGAGCGGTCTGACGTGGTTGTAGGGCGGGACGGGAGACCTGATTTCGATTGTTGAGTCGTCGATCTCTCGGATGACCTCAACCATTATCACGGCGTCGAAACCGTCAGGTATGGGGTCGCCGGTGTCGACCCAGACGGCCTGGTTGGGGAGTGTGAGCGTAAGGGGGGAACTCTCGGACGCGCCGACTGTGTCGGTGGAGCGCACGGTCACGCCGTCCATGGCGGCAGCGTCGTAGTGGGGGACGGAGCGCAAGGCCCAGATGGCGTCGGCGGTGATTCTGCCTAGCGCGTCCTGGATGGGGACCTGCTCGGAGTCGGTCAGAGTGAGAGCTCCCGCTTGGTTTAGGGCATCGGCGTATCGGCTGGACGCATCGTCGAGGGGGATATCCTGGAGGTAGTAGCGGCGTCCGTGGTGGTGGGAGTGGGTCATTGAGCGTCTTCTTGGTTGGTGCGTTCGTCTTCGAACTCATTTACTATAGATGAGGTGTCCTCCACGAAGTGCTTGAGCCTGTTGGCTAGAGTGTCTGCGAACGTATCGTCCAGAGCGTCGCTGGTGTATGTCACCGTAACGCAGTCATTCTTCGCCTCCAGGTCACCATCAATTTGCGATTCTACAATCCTGTTTACTAACTCCGCTGAAATGTATGCGAGCTCTACGTTGACACTCCAGGGGCCTGATTCCCAAGCGTCTGAACTACTTGTCGGATATAGATTCATCCTGTAAGACGCATCCCAATTACCCCAAGGAGTAGTGTTGTACCATACATGGTAGTAGCGAATATATCGGCCGCCGTCAATCCGACGGTCATAGCCACTGCCAGCCCATCTGCTCGTCCTGTTCGGTCTGATTTCTTCCGGCAGGGCATTTAATGCAATATCTGCAGTCTTTCTGAGAAATGTGGTGAACTCGTCACTTTTATTCCGTCGGAATGTTCTTGACAGCTTAGTTCCCAAACTGCTGCGGCGTCCTTTATCTTCCTCGCTTAGAGCGTCGCCAATTCCGATACTGTATTCTTCCGCACCGAGCATTGGGATGATGGTGTTTGCTTGTATGTAAAGTGCGTTAGTCTCTGCATCATGGTAGGGAATTAATTGGACGCAGGTTATCAGGTTTTCGTCTGGAGTTTTTTCGTTCAGCCAGAGTGAAGCCGATGTTACTTCGGGTGCGAATCTATGGCTGGCTAAGATGATGCGTTGGTTGTTGTTCAGACTGTTTAGGTCGTCCGCACCAAGGTGCTGTAAAAGCCGGTCGACAGCTTCTGTCTCCGAGGTTTCCACATAGTTGGCAAACATACGAATGATGTCATCATGTTTGGCGCGGTGGATGTAGCTTGCGTACTTGATAGCCTGCCAGTGGGCGTCAGAACCGGTATGGTCGCGCTTCAACTCGATGACTACCAGCTTTCCGTCTTGGTCCACGGCAAGCAAGTCGAGTCTTTCATTCGTTCTGTCGAAGCCACTGAACTCCTTGCCGATTATCAGCAACCCATCTCCCAGGATGCCGGGGTTAGCGGCTACCCATTCCTGGATGTCGCGTCGCTCCTGAAATCCCAACTGCGAGAATTCGACTTCCGATATCTTCTCGGACGCGCGGTTTTCCGGGTTTATTCTGAATAGCTGCGGTTCAGCGCTCATGGGTTTCTCCTGTAATTATAGATAGGGTTGGTGTAGACGGACTGATACTTGCTCGCCCGCGTAGAGGCCGCCGGAGTCTGTGGGGACTTGGATGATGCCGTCTGAGTTGATGAGGGTGTAAATAAGGTTGGACTTGCCGAATACGGGCTTGGCGGAGAGGACGGAGTTGGATTGGGACAGCTTGACAGGAATGTAGTCTTCTCTGCCGGACTCGGAGGGGACATCGTCGGTTAGTGTGGCGTCCACTGTGTTGGCAAGTGGATGCCGAGTGGCGCCGGATAGAACGTGGATTGCGGGGGCGACGAGAAGGTCGAACACCACTAGGGCTGAGACGGGGTTGCCCGGGAGTCCGAACAGTGGCTTGCCGTCGGCGACGGCTACGATGGTC
>JAKZVY010000268.1:0-4500 GCA_047515825.1 Dehalococcoidia bacterium | reverse complement strand
CGGCTCCTGAATGCCTTCTATATTCGACCTCCACGTTCACACGAATCAGGGAAGCCCTGACAGTGGACTGACCCCGGAAGAGATGGTCGAGGACGCCAGGCGCCTGGGACTCACCGGAATCATGGTAACCGAGCACGACGGCTGGCCGCGTCACGACTTCGAGGCGTTCGCCCGCACTGTGGACGACATCGTTCTGGTCCGCGCGCTCGAAGTTTACACACCCCTCGGGCACGTTATTACTATTGGCATGGAAGGGCACGTCGCGGGCTACGGAGACAGCATAGAGGTCATCCGCACCCTGCGCCGCGAGGTGGACAAGGTCGGCGGATTCATGGCCCTCGCCCACCCCTTCAGATTCCTGTTCGACCTGCCCCACTACACGCAAAATATGCTGTTCCAGGACTCCGACCGGATTCCAAAGACCGCCGACGAGGCCGCGAGACACCCCGTATTCGAGTTGGTGGACGAGGTCGAGGTGGTCAACGGAGGCAACATAGAGGTCGAAAACCGATTCGCGCAGGAGGTCGCCGCGTTGCACGGGTTCTGGGGCACCGGAGGATCGGACGCCCACTCGCTGGACGGTCTTGCCAGGGGAGTAACGGTATTCAAAGGCGACGTGCGCAACGAGTCCGACCTGCTGGAGGCTCTCCGCGCCGGAGACTTTGCTCCAGTCGAGGGGTTTCACGTAGGCAAACCGCTCAACTATGGCCGATCCACGTGGCTGAAACCGGAGATGCTGGAGAGAAACGGTCTGCCCACGAGGATTGACACGTGAGCCAGACATTCGTTGACACCGAAGTCGTCCTTAGCGGTCATGGGAATCTACTAACCCCTGACACCCGTATCACGACACCTGTATAATCCCCACACGACCACAGGGAGGCGACTATTTCATGGTAGAAGACATCATTCGTATCGGCTACGTCGGCGCGGGAGCGAACACCAGGCTCCGACACCTGTCCGGCTTCGCCGCCATCGACGGCGTCGAGAACGTCAGCGTCTCGAACAGGAGCCGCGAGTCGAGCCAGCGCGTGGCAGACGAGTTCGGACTGAGCACGGTTTACGACTCGTGGATCGACCTGATCGACGAGGACGACACCGACGCCATCTGCATCGGCACATGGCCCTACATGCACAAGACCCTCGTGCTCGCCTCGCTCGACGCCGGGAAGCACGTCCTCACCGAAGCTCGCATGACGATCAACTCGGACGACGCTAAGGCCATGCTCGCCGCCTCGCTCGAAAGCCCGGAACTCGTGGCTCAGATTGTGCCCGCCCCGCACACGCTCAAGGTGGACAACACGATCAAAGACATGATCGCTGACGGCTGGTTCGGCGACGTTCTATCCGCGGACATCACCGTGAACCAGGGCGGGTTCGTCGACTACGACTCTGAGCTCCACTGGCGGCACGACCGCGACCTCTCCGGCAACAACATCATGCAGATGGGCATCTGGTACGAGGCGATCATGCGCTGGTTCGGCCCGGCCGAGGCTGTCACCGCGGTCGGCAGGGTGAACGTCAAGAGACGGACCGGCTGGGACGGACGCCAAGCGCACATCACCATACCCGACCACGTCGAGATTCTGATCGAGTTCGCATCCGGCCCGGTCGCCCGACTCAGGCTGAGCACCGTCACCGGACTGGCTCCGGCCGACGGCGTGTGGATCTTCGGATCAGAGGGCACAGTCCATATCGACTCCGGCTCCATGACCCTGCGCGGCGGGCGCAGAGGAGACAGCGAACTCGCGGAGATTGATGTCCCCGTCGATAAACAGGACGGCTGGCGCGTGGAGGAGGAGTTCATCAACGCCATCCGAGGCCTAGAACCCGTGACGCACACGAACTTCCTGGACGGCGTCCGATACATGGAGTTCACCGACGCTGTTACCATCAGTATGCAGTCCGGCGAGCGCGTTACACTGCCGTTCGTCTAAAGGCCGACACCTCAAATGGACTACACAAACTTATTCTCCCGAAATCTGCCAGCCGAGGTCGACAGCCCACCCGGACTGGGCGAGGACACCAGGTACGTCTTCTCAGTCACCTACACCGACCTCGACACCATGCCGGTGGAAGGGTTCGTAAACGCCCTTGCCGACATCATGCCGCGCGAGGGGGCTGACCTCGCCAAGTACCCACCGCCGCAGGGCCACCCCGGACTGCGCGAGTACATCGCCGAGTCACTGCGGAAGAACAGGGGTATGGACGTCCCGCCGGACAGCATCTTCCTCAGCTCCGGCGCGGGCGGCGCCGTCGGCGTAATCCTCGACGCGCTCGTAGACGCCGGAGACACCGTCCTCATCGAGGAGTTCTGCTACTCTGGCACCCTCGGAATGCTGATTGGCAAGCGCGCCAACATCATCCATGTCCCAACCGACTCGGACGGCATGGACACAGACGCGCTGGAAGCGACGATCAAAGACCTCGTCGCCAAAGGCACGAAGCCGAAGCTGATCTACACGATAAGCGTGTACCAGAACCCGATGGGAGTGACGCTGAGCGCCGAGCGCCGCAGGCGCATGGTGGAAATCTCGCAGCGCTACGGCATACCGGTCCTGGAAAACGAGTCCTACGCCGACTTCCGCATCGACGGAGACCCGCTGCCGCAGGCGATGTACGGCATGGACGATCAGGACGGCGTCATGTACGTGTCCGCCTACACCAAGCTGCTCGGCTGCGGACTCAGGCTAGGCTTCGGCGTCGTGCCGGACCAGGTCAAGGATGTCGTGGGCAGGCTGCGCTTCGGGACCGCCCCCAGCCACCTGACATCGATGGCGGTTTACGAGTATCTCTCCCGGCACGGCGATGAGTACATCGCCGCCGTCGCACGGTCGCTCGGAGCAAAGCGCGATGCGATGCTCGCCGCCCTCGGTGAGCGCTTCCCTCCAGGCTGCGAGTGGAGCAGTCCCAACGGCGGCATGATGCTCTGGGGAAAGCTCCCCAAAGGCGCCGACGCCTGGAACACCCTCGAAAAGGCGGTTGAAGCGGGTGTCAGGTACAACCCGGGCCCGATGTATCGCGCCGACAGGGCCGGCAACGATCGCATCCGGCTGACATACAGCTATCACAGCACCGACGAGATCAGGGACGGCATCGCGCTCCTGGCTCAGGTCTTCGAACGCGAGGGCGCGTTCGACAACGGATAGCATCGCGTCTCTGGACGCCTTGTGATACGCTGAACTTCCAGTAGGAGAATCATCATGGTCACAAAAACCAAGCTCACGTACCAGGACTATGCGAACACGCCGGATGATGAGCGGTACGAGCTTATAGATGGAGTGTTGATAATGGTACCGGCTCCCAACATCGCGCACCAGGAAAGCCATGCCAGCCTCGGCTCTCAGATGTGGTCATTCGTAAGACAGCACGACCTTGGTCGTGTCTTCTTAGCCCCAACTGACGTGGTTCTATCCGACACCGACGTCCTCCAGCCCGACGTACTGTTCATCTCGAATGAGCGCGAGTACATCATCACCGAGGCCAACATACAGGGCGCGCCCGACCTCGTCGTTGAGATTCTGTCACCTTCCACATCGAGGCATGACTGGCGAGAGAAGCGTGACCTCTACGCGGAACACGGCGTTAACGAATACTGGGTCGTTGACACGACCAACAAGGTTGTGTACGTAATGCTCCTCAAGGATGCCGTGCTCGAAATCGTTGAGACCTACGCCAGCGGCGACGTTCTAACGTCACCCACGCTGAAAGGGTTCGAGGTCAGCGTGAACGACCTGTTCATGTAGCCGACACAATAGATATGGGTTACGGTTCCGGCGGTGGGCTAACACGAGTCGAGCCAACACTTGACCGAGGGCACGTCCTTTAGTCTTCCGAACCAATGTCAGCCCACAAGTCTATGATAGCCTTGTTCATGCGTCCCTCCTGTCAAATGCGAACTTGGATCAAGCGTACCGATATAGAATTCTAAGCTTCAGGTGTTTACAGGCTCCAGACCCCTGCCAAGATTCTTGACAAATTTGGCGCCATCGTGTAGAACTTTTGTAGCAGGAATGAAATCGGAGCGCATGCATTGCCCTCGGCGATAGAGTGGACAGACGAAACTTGGAATCCTGTGACCGGATGCACTCGCGTGTCTCCCGGCTGCGATCACTGTTACATGTTTACACTCTATCCACGCCTGAGGGCCATGCAAGTCCCTGGATACGAAAGCGCCCCGGACGAAGTGCAACTGCTTCCGAGTCGGCTAGACATCCCGCTAAAGTGGGCGAAGAAACGTCATGTTTTCGTAAACAGCATGTCAGACGTGTTTCACCCGCGCGTTCCATTTGAGTTCGTACTTAGGATGTTCGAAGTCATGATGCAGGCCGGGGACGCCCGTGGCCACGTGTTCCAAGTTCTGACAAAGCGACCCGGACGCGCCGTCGCATGGTGGAACGAGCAACAGAGCCACTTCGATAGCCTCTGGCCTGCAAATGTGTGGATCGGCACTTCAGTCGAGACTCAGAAGTACACACCGAGGCTCACCGTGCTGGCACG
>JAKZVY010000267.1:0-13888 GCA_047515825.1 Dehalococcoidia bacterium | reverse complement strand
GTTGGCGAAGTCGAGTGCGGGGTTTGATGGTATCTGTTGGGTTGCTTGGTTCATAGGTTCTCTCATAAAGAACAATAGTGCATTTAGTTAGTGGTTGTCAAGGGGCAATTTCATCCACGAAGGACACTAAGGGGCGCGAAGGGATTTGTCTGAACTGTGATTTTTGTGATTACAGGATGGACAGGATTGCAGACGAGTGGTGGGTGAGATGTCCCGCGCCCGGCCCTGCTGGATTCTGGCCGCGTGTCGGAGGCGGAGCACGGGAAGATCCTAGCCCAGCCCGACTCTGCCGCTGCCGCCCTCGGCTCCTGGGCCGTGCAGAAAACTCCTGACGTCGTCCGCGTACTTCACTTCAGAGTCGTCTTCAGGCGAGTATCCCAGCACCTCGCGGGCGTTGGACAGCGACCAGAACGCGCGCGTGTTGTTGCTGATACCGTACACGACCTGCCAGGGTATGCCGTGCTCGTTTTCGATGTTGGGTGTCTCGATGGACTTGACGAATAGCTGCGTCAGGTCGCGCGGGCTGAGGTATGCGCCGAGGTCGCGCTTGTAGTTGGCCGGGTCGTCCTCGTAGATAGCAAGGTCGAGGTCGCGCGGCGCGCCGATGCGGACCATCACGACCTCCAGCTTGCGCCGCTTGCGCTGTAGGGCTCCCGTGTGGTCCTGGCCGCCGCTGGCGGTTTGGAAGTCCATCGCGCCGCAGGCGAACAGGAAACCCATATGCTCGTACGTGGCCTTTGCCCAGCCATAGAAGTTGTCTGAGAGAGGGAGGCGGTACGGGTCCAGCGATTCCATCTTCCGCGCGTGGATCAAGTTGTGCTCGTACCAGTCGGCGGCGTGGTTCGAGCTGGCCATCACCACCCTGGACACACCCGTATCGTAGGCTGTGCGGAAGACGTTGTAGGCCATCTCCACGTTCTCTTTTTCGACAAAGAAGTGGTCGAGCGGGTTGTCCCCGGACCTGCGCTTGTATCCGAGGTGTACGACCGAGTCCACTCCCTCGAACAGCGCCGAGTACGAATCTCGGTCCGGATCGATCAGGTCCTGGACCACGATGTCATCGAGCTTCTCGCCCCGGCGGTTCGTGTCGTTCACGTCCACAAGTACGGTCTCGTACCGCTCCCTGAACGTGGGTAGAATCTGGTCGGCTATGTACCCGGCCGCGCCGGTGAGAAGGATTTTTGCATAATAGGGTCTCCCTGTTATCAGGTCACGTAGAGACAGTCGCGTCAAAGGTCTTCATGTAGCTGTCTTCGTAGCAGAGGATAGTGGTCATGGGGAGTTTTCATCGTGCAACAGCATGAATGGCGGCCCGAATTCATCCCGAGAAATCCGTTCGAGCGATCGGGAGACCGGATTGACCTTGTATCCCAAATTCTCTATCAGTTCGTAGCCGAGTAGCGGAATCGGCGCGGGTGTCACCATGGCGACGAATCCGCGTCCATCGATCACTCCTGAGATGCCGTATGCCTGCAATTCCACAACTCCCACAGCGGTCCGCACCCGGAGTACGCCATTTTGAGGGATAGGATCTAGACCAAGTTCGTCTATCTCTCTCTGCGGAAGACCTATGTGAGTCGCTCCGGTATCAACGAGGAAGTCGTACTCCCGGGTGGAGTTGGCTCCAATTATCATGGCGGTAGCGTATGTCCGCCCCATTTTGCATCTCCCAGTCGTGTGATGGAGCCTCAGCGCGTAGTGAACAGGGCAATCAGAGCACCGACTATTGCTACGACCAGTGTGATCCAGTAGCCGACCGCCAAGGTCATCAGGATGCTCAGTTTTCTGATTATCTTATCAGATTCATTCATCTTAACCCTTGATAAACAGGGCTATGAAACCGGCAATCATACCAACGACGATTGTAGCCCAGGAAGTGATCATGACAACTAGCAGTGTATTCAGACGGCTGTTCATCTCACTTCGTAGCCCAGTTATCAATTGGTTCAGTGACTGGTTAATCTCAATGAGTCGAGAGTCTATACTGTCCAAGCGGCTACTTACCTGTTCGTAGGCTCCCTCAAGTCGGCTGACACGTTCTTCTAAAGTAACCATTTTGCTTCTATTTGGCAGCTATACATTTCGGGTCTGATTCATACGGTACGGTGCAGGCTAATCATGCGGAGGCTCGTTGGTGAATATGAGGCTCCCGGCGGCCATGAACATGCCGCCGACACCCTGGCAGAACGATGTCTTGACGCCCTCGACCTGATGAGCGGCTTCGCCGCGGACTTGGCGGACGGACTCTTGCATCGCGAACATGCCGTACATGCCGGTGTGAGTGTAGGACAGCCCTCCGCCATTGGTGTTCATCGGCAGCCTGCCGCCCGGAGAGGTGTTGCCTTCCTCGACGAACGCGCCCGCCTCGCCCCGTCCGACGAAGCCCAGGTCCTCCAGTCCGTAGAGCGGCAGATGCACGAAAGCGTCGTAGATCTGGATGTGGTCGATGTCGTCGTGGGACACGCCCGCCTCCTCGAAGGCCTTTGCGCTGGAGGTCTTGAATGCCGCCGAGGTCGTTATGTCGTACATCTGGCTGACGAGCGGTGTCTCTACCGACTCGCCCGTGCCGAGGATGTAAACCGGCTTGGTCGGGTAGTCGTCCACTCTGTCGGCGCTGGTCAGGATGAACGCGCCGCCGCCGTCCGTGACCGGGCAGCACATGAACAGCCTGTACGGGTAGCAGATCATCCTGCTGTTCAGCACGTCATCGACGGTCACCAGCTGCCGGAACATGGCACGCGGGACCTTGCTGGACCACTTGCGCTGAGCGACGGCCACCGACGCGAGCTGCTCGATGGTGGTTCCCGTCTCCTTCATGAAGCGCAGGACTCCCATGCCGAACTGGGTGGTTGGGCCGAGGACGCCGTATATTGACTCGAACTGGCCCGGGTACGATCCGTCGTACATCGGGCCAGTGGGCGGGCCGGCGGGCCCGATCCGTGTGCCGCCGACTCCAACCCTGCTGCGGCCGCTCTGACCCATGCAGCACAGGATGGTGGTCGCCAGGCCGGAGGCTATCGCCGCGGCGGCGTGGCGCATGTGTATCAGGAACGAAGTTCCGCCGACCTGCGTGTTGTCCACCCACGTCGGCACGATTCCCAGGTAGTGGGCCAGCGTGGCCGGACTCATGGTGGCAGATATGCCGTCGATCTGGCTGGCGTCGATGCCCGCGTCCCGCATGGCGTTCATCGCCGCGTCTATGTGAAGCTGAGTCTCCGACACGTCCGGGATCACCCCAAGCTGCGTCGTTTCCGAAGCTCCGACTATGGCCGTCTTGTAGCGCAGTGACATTTTCTGTTTCTCCTTTGGAGTGGGGTGTCCGGCTAAGCCGGTTCCCAGTTGGGGATGGCTATGTCTTCTGTGGCGTCGGTAAACGTCACCTTGAGCGGCATGTCCAGCACGAGGTTTTCCGGCGTGTTTTCGATGCCGACGATGTTGCCCATCATTCGCGGGCCCTCTTCCAGCTGGATGACCGCGATAGCGTACGGCGCTTCCGCCTCGAATCCGGGTGCGGGCCTGTAATTGATCATGTAGCTGTACAGCGTCCCATTGCCCGAGGTCTGGAACCACTCGACCTTGTCCGTGTTGCACCTTGGGCAGTGGAGCCTGGGATAGAAGAACGCCTCGGAGCAATCGATGCACCGCTGAATCCACAGCTCGTGGTGTTTCGTCTTGCGCCAGAAGAACTCTGTCTCAGGCGTCGGGTCCGGGATCATCTTTCTGTATTCTTCCTGCGTCATGGATATGAGACCTCCTGGCGACTCTGATTCCGAATATGACCCCATTGTATGAAAGCTGACACGACAGAGCAACGTCCATTCTTTACCTGCGTCCGATCTCGGCTGTATACTCGCATCGCATACGACCCGGACAGAGTACCCGGCGGGGAGGTTCAGTCATCGAAGAGGCCCGGCTGCGCGCCGTACTTCAACAGCTCCGCGAAGGCGGTCTTTCCATCGACCAGGTGATCGCACAACTGCGGGACTTGCCGTACGAGGACATCGAGTTCGCCAAGGTCGATCACCACCGGGCGATTCGGCAGGGCTTTCCAGAGGTTGTGTTCGGAGAGGGAAAGACGCCGGAGCAGATCGCGGCCATTGCGACCACGGTCTTGACTCGTTCCGACCGCCTCCTCGTGACCCGAGCCGCCGCTGACGCGTTCGAGGCCACCAGGGAGCAAGTCGATGATGCACGGTACGACGAGGTCGCACGTTGTATTATCGTCGACCGTCGGATCGACGAGCCCGGTATTCCAGGAGTAGCCGTCCTGTCCGCCGGGACCGCCGATATTCCGGTGGCTACCGAGGCCGCCATCACCGCCGAGCTGATCGGCTGCCAGGTCGAGCGCATATCCGATGTGGGTGTCTCCGGTCTGCACCGGCTGCTCGACCACCTGCCCAAGCTGAGGCACTGTCGCGCGCTTGTTGTCGTCGCGGGCATGGAAGGCGCGCTGCCCTCAGTCGTCGGCGGACTGGTGGACACGCCGATAGTCGCGGTGCCGACGAGCGTCGGATACGGCGCCAGCCTGGGCGGAATCGCCGCGCTGCTGGCTATGCTCAACAGCTGTGCGCCCGGCATCGGCGTGGTCAACATAGACAACGGCTTCGGCGCCGGATACCTGGCGGCGATGATCAACCTGACCTCGCGGCGGCACACGTCGGACTGAATATGGGTGTGCGAATGGCAGCTTGATGACCTCAAAAGACTCGCGATTTGCCGTTCCTCTCGCCATCGCCGTTCCGCAGGCGTTTCCCGACGGTGAGGTGGACGTCGGAATGATTCGATCGTTCGCGTCGCGTGCCGAGGAGCTTGGATACGATAGCCTCTGGGTTGTCGAGCAGCTTGTAGGATCAATCCCAACTCCCGAGCCTCTAACTCTTCTGACCTACTTGGCGGCAGTAACCGAGCGGATACGGCTCGGTTCGGCTGTCATCATCGCCACCACCCGCAATCCGGCAATGCTCGCGAAACAGCTCAGCACCCTAGACGTACTCAGCGGAGGCAGGCTGACGGTAGGCACCGCTCTGGGCGGCAGGCCGTGGACGTATCCGCTGTTTGACGGACCTTCCGAGCGGAGAGTCCGGCACTTCGTGGAAAGCATCGGAGTCATGAAGGCTCTGTGGACTCAAGAACGGGCTCTGTTCGATGGCGAGCTATGGAAGCTGGAAGGCGTTCCGATGTCTCCAAAACCGTTGCAGAAGCCGCATCCGCCGCTCTGGTTCGGCGGCCGGCATCCGACGGGACTGCGGAGGGTAGCGCGAATGGCTGATGGGTTCGTGGGCGCCGGCTCGACGACCACCAGCCAGTTCAGAGAGCACGTCCAGATTGTCAGGCGAGAGCTCGACCGACGCGGAAGAGACCCGGCAAGATTCCCGATTTCAAAGCGCGTGTACATCGCCATAGACGACGACGCGGACCGCGCCGAGGCCAGGCTGCGCGAGTGGTTCGGAGTGTGGTACCGAAACGCCGATATGGGATCGGCGGTGTCGGTATGGGGAAGCGTCGATGCGTGCGTCGAAGGGCTGATGGAGGTCGTCGACGCGGGCGCGGGAATGCTCATGCTCAACCCCGTGTTCGACCAGCCCGAGCACCTAGAACGACTCGCGTCGGAGGTAGGCCCTCTGCTGGAAGCTCCTTGCTAGGGCCAGCGGTCAGAGGGCGTCCGGGGCCTCAGCGATGGCTTCGAGGTCGGCGTGGGTGTATGAGCCGAGTGAGCGGAAGTCGTACTCGGTGTAGTTCTTGACCCATTGCAGCGCTATCTTGTACGCCTTGCGGTATCGCTCCAACTGCTCTTCCAGGGTCTGTTGGTACTCTGCGCCCGGCGGAGCCTCGGCCCTGCGTCTCTCCTCGATGTCCGCCAGCTCCTCTCCGAGAAGCCGCTTGATGAGGGTGAAGTCCTGCACCTCCCCCGTATCGTCGTCTTTGGCCGCGTGGATGATGCGCTGAGCGGTCTGCGCCACCGATATGCGGCCTGTTGCCAGGTCTTCCATCAGAGCCGGATGGATGCCCGGCCTCCCTTCGAGGCTGTCGATCCCCTTGGCGCCGCGTCCCGTCAGCCATCCCTCCACGTACTCGATGAGCATACGGGCGTTCCGTCTCGAGCCTTCCGTCGTCACCTGTCCCTCCGGGACGGTGATGTTGACTGGGAAGTTCTCAGGATCGTACATGTCCGGCGACGGCTCCCAGCCCGATCCGCGAAGCTCCTTGAACGGGTCGGCTGCGGTCTTCATGTGGAAGATGTGGGCGACCCAGCCCCTCATGAACCCCTGTTGTGCCTCCCACTCCTTGTCGGTCCGGATCGAATCCCCGGCGACGGTGTTGACCTCTTCTTCCCTGGAGGGCAGGGCGGTAGCCATCCCTCCGATGGGCGCGGCGCCGCGCCGAAGGCATACGGCTACCAGTCTCCTGAAGATGTTGGTCATGAACTCGGTCGTCTTGATGTCCACGCCGAACCGGTCGGGCCAGACCTGGCTCGGGTCGGACATGGTGTACTCCAAGACCGAGGCCTTGAAGTCCCAGCGCGCCGCGTTGAGTCCGGCGGCGTACGGCCCAAGCTCCCACAGGAGCTCATCCATGATATAGACGGCTGGCAGCGACTCGACGAGGAAGATGCCGCGGATGACGGCGTCGTCCGGGTATCCTAGGCGCTCCCGCCCGAAGTCGAAGAAAGCGCGGTAGAAACTCGCTTCCTCCACCACCTCCACCTTGGGCAGATAGAAGTACACGCCCTGGCCCTGCTCGACCTGCGCCTTGCCTCCGTATGCCAGCGTGAGTCCCATGCCGAGGATGGTCGCCGGGATTGGGTTGCCGTCCACAGTGAAGTCCGGTTCGTCCAGGTGAGTCGCGCGCTCCCTGTGCATGAAGAACGGGAGCGCGCCGGGCATAAGCTCGTAGGTGCGATTGCGCGCGGGATTATGAAAGGTGATGGTTCCCAGGGCAGCGTCCCGGCGGTTGATCGCGGCCTGCACAGTGTCTTGCAGGCGGTGCCCTCCTGAGTCCTCGTCATCGTCGAGATAGCCCGTCGCCCGCTCCCCGTCCAATCCTGGGTTCAGGGCGTTGATCGCCATGTTCGTGATGGAGACCGGGCCGGAGATCTCAATGCCCGGCCTCGTCAGCTCTTCCGGCAACTCTGGAACCCTCCAGTCGCCGGAGTTGGCCTCCGACTCCGGAGGGAAAGTCGGCAGAACACGGTCTCTTATCGCGCGTTCTATCAACGCCGCGCGCTTCTGGCGGATGACCTCGATGGCAGGCTTGAACTTGTCGCACGCCGCGACGATGAACTCCAGGAAATCGGGAGTGAACAACTCCTCGGCTCCAGGAACGTTGGCGTGGTGGACTCTGGACTCAGCGGACATCGTTGCTGCCTTTCGAAGAGGTGTCTTGCCACAGCCGAGTTTACTCAGCCCACCAAATAGTGTCAACGCGGTTCGGGTAGCCCGGACTATTGAAAGCCAAACGGCTTGGCAAAGATACTCCTGATTGGAGTAGGAAAGATGCGCCCTGTTGCTTGACGCCCCGGAGAACCCAACGGTACCGTTCGTGTAGGTCGACTTCTGATATCCGGAGGGACAGTCGTTGGACTCGACAGAGAACAAAGCTAACATTTCCATTGACAGCAGGAGCAGAGCGACAGGCGTCAATGTCGCTTTGCTTCGCGGGATCAACGTCGGCGGCAGGAACCGGCTGCCGATGAAGGAGCTCGCCGCAATGTTCGTGGACGTGGGTTGCGACGAGGTTCGGACCTACATTCAGAGTGGGAATGTTCTGTTTCGAACGGAGCCGACGCTCGGAAAAGACATCCCATCTCTCATCAGTACGTCGATCTTGAGTCGCTTCGGTTATCGGGTTCCCGTAGTGACCCGTACGGCCCAGGAGCTTCAAGAGATCGTGCAATCCAATCCCTTCGTGGAAGCCGGTGCGGAAGCAGATAAACTGCACGTCGTCTTCTTGGCGGAGCTACCCGACGGCGGGCATGTTGAAACACTTGACCCAAGTCGCTCGCCAGCCGACGAGTTCGCGGTGCTAGGTCGTGAAGTCTATCTCTACTGTCCGAATGGGCTTGCGCGCAGCAAGCTCACTAACAGCTACTTCGACTCCAGGCTTTCGACAACCAGTACGATGCGAAACTGGAGGACGGTGCTAAAGCTTCTGGAGTTGGCCACAGGCGGCGGGTAAGGAACCTGAGCCGAGATCTGGCCTGAACTGCGGACGTTCCATGCCAGCTTCGTGCTACGGCATACGGGGTCTTACGACGGCGAGGAGGACATGGCGGAGTGCGAGGTGATGCCAGGGTCGGGTACAGACGAGCTAGTAGGGCTTTCGGGTACCGGATGGTTCTCTGCGGGACATGCCGAGGAGCACGAAATGCCGCTGGATTATGAGGTGTGACTTTCAGTTAGATTGCGGCCAGTCAGGGTCTGGCCATTTCGACCGCCAGGGCTGCGTGTTCGACGGGCTGACAAGAAAGCAGGGAGAAAAATGGACTTCGATGTCGAAAGTCACCTCGGCGACGTAGAGCGCTCCGTGTCGTCGCTGGAGCGCGATGGACAACCCGCCCGGGCGGTCACTCTTTCTCGCAGCTACGCGACGACCGTTGAGGATTTGTGGGACGCCGTGACGAACAGCGAGCGTATTCCGCGCTGGTTTCTGCCGATCAGCGGCAAGCTCGAACCCGGTGGCCGCTATCAGTTGGAAGGCAACGCAGGCGGCGTGATCACGGCGTGCGAACGACTAGCGCATTTCGCCCTCACATGGGAGTTCGGCGAGGACGTTAGCTGGGTGGAGGTACGCATCTCGGACGATGGAGCCGGTCGCGCGCGGCTTACACTCACGCACACCGCGCACCTTTCGGAACACTGGGGCGAGTACGGGCCGGGCGCGGTCGGCGTCGGCTGGGAGTTGGGTCTCATGGGACTCGCGACCCATCTCACGCAACCAACCGAGCCAAAGCCGGACGAAGCCGCTTTCGCCACTTCGCCAGACGGCAAGTCGTTCATCACAGGCAGCAGTGAGAAGTGGGGGCGAGCGGCGGTCGCGGCCGGAACGGAACTCGATGCCGCGCGTGCGGCGGCAAGGCGCACGACAGCGTTCTACACTGGTGAATCGACCGAACCTACCTGATGCACTGGTCATCCGCACCCACCTGAAGAGGCTCAATCGCAAGCTGTTTAGGTGGACTCTTCACAAGTCTGATACGACACGCACGCGTGTTGAAAATACCCGCGCTGGAGGGAACCCCAGTCTCGTTGACGCTCTCGCAGACACTTGGTTACACTCACGACAAATCCAGGTGAGGTGTTCTCCGACAGTGGCGCTACTTCTCGACAGGCAGACTTACCTTTGTCGAGGTGATTCACTTCTGGCATGACAACCGCCACTCATAAGGACCGCAGTCACGAAAGCATCATCAACGACACGCTGGCCCGGTTCCTTCGGGAACGGTGCAGTCTGTCCGCCGTCGCTGAGACGCTGCATGACGGCAGGCGTCCGGACATCATCGTCCGTCTGTCCGAAGGCCCTGTAATCCTGGAAACCGAGCTTGAACCTGCCTTGATCGTGGAAGCGGACGCCCTGTCTCGCCTCGGTATGGAGATAGACAACCGGAGGGTGCAGAACGTCTTCGCCGTCACGGTCCCAGGTAGGCTACGCTCGACGAGCCAGCAATACCTGTACGAGCGCATGGCAGGCGCAACGCTGGTGTGGCAGGAATGGCGCATCGACGGCACGGCTGGTCCCAAGCTCAGTGGGACTGCAATAGAGCTTGGGAACGTAGTCCAACGGACAACCCCACCAGCCGGCGACCTCGATGAAGCGGTTGATGTCCTTGACGAGGGGGCCAGACGCGCCGGTTCCCGACTCTATTCCTCCCCTGGGACGCTGGGCCGGGTCTCGAAAATCTTTGGCGCCGATCCCAGCGACGAAGCAGCTAACATGGCCGCGCTGGTTATCATCAACGCTATGGTCTTCCAGGAGAGGCTGGCCAGCAACGAGGTGGCTTTCCAACCGGTGAGTGCGGCGATCCGAGACGGACGCTTCTCCCGCATGATGCTGTTGCAGTTATGGGAGCACATCCTCAGCATCGACTACTACCCCATATTCAGCATGGCTAGGGACGTGGTACGGGAGCTTTCCGAAGTCGAGGCGACGGATGTGCTTGGTGAGTGCGCCAGGACGGCCGCCGCGTTGCTGGGCATGGGAGCCGTTGGTCGCCACGACCTGGCCGGGAGGATTTTCAACCGGCTGATTTCGGAGAGAAAGCTGTTGGCCGCATTCTACACAAGCATCCCCGCGTCCACTCTTCTTGCGGGACTGGCTCTGTCCCTAGACAGATGGCCAGACGTTGAATGGGCTTCCGCCGAAAAAATATCCCAACTGTGTGTCGTTGACCCGGCCTGCGGGACCGGGACCCTCCTCATGGCTGTGTACCGGCAGATAGTCCAGAACCACTCGGCCGCGACTACCGGCGATTCCGATGATTCTCTTCTCCATCAGGCTCTCGTCGAAAATGTCATTACCGGGGCTGACGTGGTGCAAGCTGCCATCCACCTGACAGCAGCAACCCTCGCGGCGATGTCTCCATCGGTGAGATTCGAGCAGATGCAGTTGCATACTCTCAGATTGGGCAGGGACTCGTCGAAGAAGATATGGCTCGGCTCTCTGGACTGGCTGGAAGCTTCCGAAACCCAATCTTTCTTCTCCACGACCGAAGAACAGATAGGGGCGGCAAGTGGCATCGGAGGCATCGTCCAGCGTCCGATGGCCGATCTCGTTATCAGCAATCCCCCCTTTACCAGACGCGGCAGCGACGGAGGAAAAGAGGAAGCTTTATCCCGGGTGTTCTCCTTACCGGAGGGCGACCTGGAATCCCAGCAGGCCATAGCCAAGCGCACATCCGCTCTGCTGAAGGGGACACCTGCTAACCAGATGGCCGGACATGCTTCGTCCTTTGCGGTCTTGGCAGACCGAATTGTTAACCCCGGAGGGCGCATCGCACTGGTGCTGCCGGTGACGGCATTGTTCGGCGAGTCTTGGCGTGAGGTCCGCCGGATGCTGTCCTTCAGGTATGAAATCGAGTTCGTGGTCTCATCCCACGACCCTGTACTTCGCTCCATGTCCTACGACACAGACATAGCCGAGGCGCTGCTTGTCGGCCGACGACTCAGAGAGTGTGAGCAGCCGTCCAAGCGCGGGAGGTTCGTCAACCTATCGCGCGCGCCTTACCAGGAGACGGACGCCTTGGCTCTGGTCCGGGCTGTGAACGCGGCGGCTTCAACGCCAACGCTGCGGTCGGACGGGCCACCGGTGGGTGGCAGCCCGTTGATGGTTGGCGGTGAGCAGTGGGGTGAGATCGTCGAAGGTCCGGTTGGAGAAAAACCTTGGACAGCGGCCCGGTGGCGGCAAGCCCTTACTAGCCAGTTTGCTACGGCCCTTGAGCGAGGTGAGTTGTGGACCGAGGACGGTACGCAAGTCGCCGGGACTGTTCCGGTCGCGGCTATGGGAGATGTCTGTAATGTAGGGCCGCAGCACCGTAAGATTCGAGGCTCACTTGGAGTATTCGACGGATACCACGGATGGAATGAGCAGGCTCAATTCCCTGCAATCTGGAGCTTGGATTCGTCACTCCACCAAGGCATGCTCGCCGAGCCAAATGCCTGGTTGGTTCCACAACCCAACCGCGACCACCTGCCAGTCTGGGCTCAAGCAGGCTCACTGCATATAACTTGCGATGTGCGGTACAACTCACAACGAATAATGACAGCCCACACAGGCATACGGACGTTGGGAGTCTCCTCGTGGCACACTTTAGTCGTCCTAGAAAAGAACTCTGTGACCCGTTCTCGCCGAGAGAGTGCTTTGGGAATATGGTGTAACTCCACCCTCGGTCTTCTGCTTCACGCAAATCATGCCAACAGAACCCAAGCAGGAAGGGGTAGAGGTAACAAGGGAATGCTAGAGACCCTCGCTACTCTTGATGTTCGAAAGCTCGAATCGTGGCAACTCGATGAAGCCCAGGCAATCTGGCAGGACTTCAGGAACCATAGATTTCAGCCCTTCCACAAGTGCGCCGTTGACCCGGTGCGTATTGAGTTGGACGTACGCCTAGTGCGGGACCTTCTCGGTCTCGGCGAAGACGCCGTCGCATCCGTAGCCCGGCTGCGAACCCGCCTAGCCGGGGACCCGTCCATCCACGGCTCCAAGAAACCGGAGTTGCCTTCCTAGGGGGCCAAACAGTGACGTGGCAATAGACTTGGCGACACAATCCTAGGTGTGAGGCATAGGCATGGCAGAGAAGTCAATATCGGAACTCCCGGAACATTGGCAGGTATGGTACCAGGAATGGAACGCCAGTGTTCCAGAGAACGACAACAAGTTGCGCCTTCAAGGCGAACTCTTCGGCAAGCCGGGAAGCCAGCAGTCATATAGTGCTGCGTTTGAACTGTTTCTTTTCTCCACATTCAACAGCATGGGCTTGACTGTTGACTTTCAGCCTGAGATCAATGGTGTCAATCCAGATTATTTGATCTCAGACAAGCGCGGATGTGGTGCATACGTGGAGGCCGGCGTGATGTTCAATTCCCCCCTTCAAACAGAGTTGTCTTATATTTCAATGGGCATGCCTATCTGGGAAGAGTTCAAGAAACTCCAATCCCAGGACTTCTCTGTTCAAGTCGCCGATTCTTCAGGACACCCTGGCAATGTTAGTCCTAAGTCAGTAAGACGCGAAGTTCAGCAATGGATTAACCAACTGGATACAGCAGAAATACACACGCAGCGTTACTACGGTATCTTGCCTAACCAAACATTCCAGTTTGAGAACTGGAGGCTTGATATTGAATTGGACCTAAAGTCTCCTGAAGACAAGGAACGACTTGGGGCGACAGCCGTAGATTTGGCAGGATTCTCAGGCGGCTGGTCAGATACCCCTGCAAATCGGCTCAAGTATAAACTGAAGGAAAAGTTCTCTCAGGTCAGAAAGACAAGAAGCCACTGTATTGTGGCAATAACTGGAAGCCAAGAGGGTTTTCCGGTAGATGATGTCCAAACAGCCCTGTTAGGAGGCAATAGCGAATACTCCTTTCACTTTGGGAACAAAGTTGACGACCCTTACTCTGAATTCAGTGGTCTATCCATACCTCAACCCAAGATGGACGGGCTTTGGAGTCCGCATGACGCGAAGGAACCGATCGCCGTCATAGTCCACAGGGGTAACCTGCAATACCCAGACGACGGGGAAACAGAATTATGGCTGAATCCGAACAGTAGCTATTTCCGTGTCCCACTCCCATTGTTTTCTCTTAGCGTACACGCGGCTGAGCAAACGGTTTGGACAAGGCCAGCTACCAGGCCATAAGCACGACTTATGGCACTGTCAAAGGCTAGGCGGGCTGGATCCTACATGTTCTAGACGGTCGGAGAGCCGGTGGCGTGGGCCAATCAGAATCTGCTGGTACTCTCTGCCACTACCTGCATGACCGCTAGTGTGCCAACCTGAACCTCAACGTGAAGGTCCTTGATTCTGTCCAGTTCGGTGGACTCTGCCCAAATACGACACGACGCAAGCGCATGTGGAGAATACCGGAACCTGAGTCTCGTTGACGCTCTCGCAGACACTTGGTTACACTCACGATAAATCTAGGTGAGGTGTTCCCCGACAGTGGCGCTACTTCTCGACAGGCAGACCATTCAGGGTTTGCTGGACATGGATAAGATGATTGGAATACTCGAGCAGGCTTTCGGCGAGCTTGCCTCCGGTTCGGCGGTCATGCCCCAGCGGACGGCGGTCGCCGACCCCTCGGTCAACGGCTGGTATGCCTTCATGCCCGCCCAGCTCAGGAGCATGGGAGCGCTCGGGGTGAAGTCGGTCACGGTGTACAAGGACAATCCGTCG
>JAKZVY010000266.1:0-11395 GCA_047515825.1 Dehalococcoidia bacterium | reverse complement strand
GTGAAAGGAGAGGCCCCGTCTTCAAGGCTGAATTAGCTACGGGATCGGATCGTCGGTTCGGTTTAGGTGGTGGATTTGGGGGAAGTTGCCACGCTTGACATGTACTCTTCCGGTCGGTTCCTGTTCGGCATCGGCGCGGGGTGGCTGAAGGAGGAGACGGAGATCATGGGCGGCGACTTTCCACATCGCTGGACTCAAACGCGCGAGGCGATTCTGGCAATGAAGTCGCTGTGGACAGAGGTCGAAAGCGAGTATCACGGCAGATACTACGACTTCCCGCCCGTCTATTCGTTCCCCAGGTCGGTCCAGCGGCCCCATCCCCCGGTGTACCTGGGCGGCATGGCTCGCAACGTCTTCAAGCGAGTTGTGGAGTGGGGAGATGGCTGGATGCCCAACAGGGTGACTCCGAACGAGATCAGGGCGGGACGTAAGAAGCTCGACGAGCTCGCGACTGAGGCGGGGCGCGACCCGGACTCGCTATCAATCTGCGTCTTTGGCCAGCCCTGCCGACAAGGACCTGATTTCCGAGTTCTTCGACGCTGGAGCCGACCGTGTGATGGTCCGAGTCGAGACCGCCGATGACGATGAAGATGCGGCATTCGAGCAGCTCAGCCAAATCGCCGAGGCGGTCCTGTCCTGACGACTAGCAAAACGCCTTAAAGCGGAAGGGGCCGACGTACATCGGCCCCTTCTTACTTTTAGTCCTTCACGCGAGGTTAATCGCTCTGGACCGTGGCGCACACCGCGTAGACACGCAGGCTCCACACACCGTTGTTACTTGCGCTGGTCTCATGGGCAGTTGCCCTCCATCCTCCGGGTACCTCTCCCGGCAGCCCGTCTGGACGCGTTGCGGTGATGGCCACTCCTCCCGCAATACCTGGGCCTCTAAGCTCTGCCCCGCCGCCGATCGCCTCCAACTCGTCGCCCTGACCCGCACAACTCACGGGCAAGTCCTTCGGTGAAACGCTGTCGGTGTTGGACTCGGCTGTAACAATTATGAGGTCGCTTATCCCAGGCTTACCTTGTATTCCCTGCGGACCGTGAGGTCCTGGAATACCCTGCTGCCCCGCGTTTCCTCGCTGACCCGCTGGGCCCTGCTCACCTGCTGGGCCTAATGATCCTTGGGGTCCCGTAGGCCCTGCCGGTCCGAGTGAGCCTTGGTCGCCCTTCGGTCCCTGCGGCCCTGCCGGTCCCTGTCCTCCTAGCGGTCCCGCCGGTCCATCGGGCCCTTGCGTCCCTGCCGGGCCTTGAGCTCCCTGTGGTCCCTCAGGACCCGCGTCTCCTCTATCGCCCTTGATGCCCTGCGGGCCTTGAGGGCCTGTATCACCCTTCACTCCGCGCGCGCCGATAGGTCCCTGTGGTCCGGTAGGTCCCTGTGCTCCTAGCGGTCCAGGCGGTCCGCCCGGCGTTCCGGGTTCTCCGGGATCACCCTTCGGCCCCTGCTCTCCGCGATTGCCCTGGTCGCCCTGAGATCCCTGCTCACCCTGAGATCCCTGAGGTCCTCCCGGGTCGCCCTGTGGCCCGACTGGCCCTTCTGGACCCTCGTCACCCTGGTCGCCCTTGGGACCTTGCGGTCCAGGATCGCCTTGTGGCCCAAGGGGGCCTTGCTGTCCCTCCGGACCTGTATCGCCAGGATCGCCTTTGGCTCCTTGCGGTCCTGCCGGCCCCCGAGGGCCTTCAGGTCCACGGTCTCCCTGGTCTCCGGGTTCTCCTTTGGCGCCCTGAGACCCGGCTGCACCCTGGTCACCCTGAGGCCCCATCTCACCTTGTGAACCCTGGGCTCCAGTGAGACCCTGAGGGCCTTGTGAACCCTGGGGACCCACGTCTCCGCTACAGGCGAAGAACAAAAGCGCGACCACTATCACCATGGCCGCGACGACTAGATGCTTCCGAGCGGAAGCAATAGACATCCGATTCAGACCGACCCGGTTGATCAATTTCATATCAAGCATGTGCCTCCTCATTGATGATTTCTAAGTTACCATCCGACGTTCGCGCGGTCAATAGATAAACAAGTTTGAAACTGTTCCAATTTAGTGGCTGTGTCTACACATATGCGCCCTGACAGAATAGCAAACCTTGTTCGGGTGCAGAGCCTGTCCTGTATTCTGATGCGGAATGTGAGTGCAGAAGAACTTGGGAGCGAGGACAATGCTTGTGCTGAAGCTTCCTTCCGAATTGAAACGCTTTCATTGAGTTTCGTAGACATACAATAATTATGCCAGTCTAGAACAGGCTGACGTTGATACCCTTGCTGTACGAGTATACACTTGTGATCATACCTGTTCCAGACATCGGGAGACCCGCCAATGGCCCATCCGTCCGACGCCGAAACACTTAGACAGCAGTCCCACCAGTACCTCTGGATGCACAACCGCGACTGGCTTCAGATGGCCGAGGAGGGCGAGCCGATGATCGTCGTCCAGGGTGACGGCATTAGGATCACGGATCTCGAAGGCAATAGGTGGATCGACGTGAATGGAGGGTACAACTCCGTGAACGTCGGCTACGGCAGGCACGAGATCGTCGACGCCGCGTTCGAGCAGATGAACCGCCTCTCCTACTTTCCCAACGGCACTACCACGGAGCCGACCGCCCTACTGTCCAAGAAGCTGGCGGAGATGACCCCGGGATCCCTTTCCAGGGTCTTTCCGGTCTCCGGCGGCTCGGAGGCGAACGAGACCGCCATCAAGATAGCCCGCGCGTACCATCGCAGAATGGGAGAGCCTCAAAGGTACAAGATAATCAGCCGTCAGGGGTCTTATCATGGGACGACCGCCGGCGTGCTCTGGCTTGGCGGGTCTCCGCTTGCGCCCCGCCACGACTTTGAACCTGCCTACCCCGGTATGCTCTACGCTCCTCAGCCCCTCCCCGAGTGGGATGGCGAACGCCGAGAGACGCCCTCTGAGTGCGCCCAGAGATGCGCGAGGGCCGTCGAAGACCTCATCAACTTGGAGGGCCCGGATACGATAGCTGCGATGATCGCCGAACCGGTCGCGGTGCCAATGGGGGCGGTCGTGCCGGGAGACGAGTACTGGCCCATGCTGAGGGAGATATGCGATCGATACGGCGTCCTGCTCATCGCCGATGAGGTCATCAACGGATTCGGGCGCACGGGCAAGATGTTCGCGGTCGAGCACTGGGAGGTGGTCCCAGACATCATGACCGTCGCCAAGGGGATCATCAGCTCCTACCTGCCCCTGGCCGCGGCGATAGCCACCGAAGAGGTCGCGGGCGTATTCGCCGGCGAGGACGACTATCTCCGGCACACCATGACGTCGAGCGGTCACCCGGTCTCCGCCGCCGCCTCTCTCAAAAACATCGAGATAATCGAAGCTGAAGGGCTGGTCGACAACGCGGCCGAGGTGGGAGCCTATTTCAAGGAGCAGCTAGAGGACATGGTGGGCGACCACCCCTCGATCCTAGACGTCCGGGGCGTTGGCCTCCTGCTGGCCGTTGAGCTGGCCAGGGATCGAGTGACCAGGGAGCCGTTCGCTCCTGAAGACCGTGTCGTCGACCGTCTCAATGAGAGTTTCAGAAGGCACGGACTCATCCTCCGCATAGGCGGCCCGGTCATCAACATGGGGCCTCCGCTGTGCACCACAACCGCCGACGTCGATGAGATCGTACACGCGCTGGACCTCAGCCTCTGGAGGCTTGAGGGAGACCTTGGGATTGCCCAGTATGCCTAGTACAACGACAGTCGTTGCCGCAGAGCGCAGCGACGCGCGCCAAGCCGCCCTGGACCACCTGTGGATGCACAACAGGAGCTGGGCCGCCACTGCGGAAGAGGGCGGCCCCTCCGTGATCGTGGAAGGGCAGGGGATTCGAGTCACCGATTCGGAAGGACGCGGCTGGATAGACGTCAACGGAGGGTACATGTGCGTCAACGTCGGATACGGCCGACGGGAGCTCGCCGAAGCGATGCGCGAGCAGATGTCGCAGCTTGTCTACTTCCCTCAGGGATCGACCACGCAGCCGATGGTGAATCTCGCCGCCAAGCTCGCTGACATCACGCCGGGCGCTCTCCAGCGCTCGTGGCCCGTGACCGGAGGCTCCGAGGCGAACGAGACGGCCATTAAGATCGCCAGGGCATACCACAAGCGAAGGGGAGAGTCTGGTCGATACAAGATCATCAGTAGGAGGGGTTCATATCACGGCGCTCTCGGCCTGACGATGTGGACCGGCAGCCACCTGGGACGCGAGGACTACGAACCCGCCTTCCCAGGCATGGTCTATGCCCCGCAGCCTGACAACTACAACAGCGACCTGCCGGGAGAGACCGTAAACCAGACCGCCGTCCGCGCGGCGCAGGCCGTCGATGACTTGATCGCCTTTCACGGCCCGTCGAGCGTCGCTGCGGTGATCGCCGAACCTGTCTCCGCCCACGTGGGAGCCGCCGTCCCAGGTGATGAGTACTGGCCCATGCTCAGGCAGATATGCGATCGCCACGGAGTTATACTCATCGCCGACGAAGTCATCACCGGTTTCGGTCGGACGGGCAAGATGTTCGCGATGGAGCACTGGGACGTCGTTCCCGACATCATGACGATGGCCAAGGGGATAACCTCGGCCTACGTCCCAATGGCGAACACCATCGTCACGCCTGAAGTGGCCGACGTGTTCGCCGGTACCGACAACACCTTCAGGCAAGCCCTCACATTTGGCGGACACCCCGTGACCGCCGCCGTCGCTCTGAGAAATATCGAGATCATCGAGTCCGAGGGACTAGCCGAGAACGCGCGCTCCGTCGGCGCTCACCTGCTGGAGGGGCTGACCGAGCTTGCGGACGAGCACCCCATTATCGGAAACGTGCGGGGCATCGGACTTCTTCTAGGAATCGAGCTGGTGGCAGATCGGGACACCAGGGCTAGATTCCCAAAGGAGACCCGTCTGGCGAATCGGCTCACCGCTGCCTTCCAGTCTGAGGACCTGATCCTGAGAAGCGACGATGATAGGGTCAGCATCGGCCCGTCGCTCTGCATCACCGCAGAGGAGGCCGATGAGATCGTGGCTAAAATGGATCGCGCTTTGTCCAAGGTCGAGGCCGATCTGAATGTGTCCGGTTAAGACCTTCCCGCCTCTAACATGGCGTGTAGTTTCTGGTCAATCCATTCCCGCCAGCTTGAGTAACCTATCCGCGCTCAGAGCGTTACACCTTACAGAACCTGTCTTTTATTGTGAAGCGCCGTTTGCTATACTCGCCAAGGTGATCGTACCGCCTCGCTGTGGCACTCTTCCCATTTTCTTCATGTGATCCAGGCGACTTGGCGCGCCCATCAACTAAGGTGCCTGATGGTAAGAAGTAGAAGTTTAGGGTAGGGGATCGGAATGCCCGCCTATGCGGTCCTCGGAGCTCAGTGGGGCGACGAGGGCAAGGGAAAGATAGTCGACTTCCTCGCGAAGGACGCCCATATAGTCGCCCGTTTCGCTGGAGGCAACAACGCTGGACACACAGTCGTCAACGACGACGGCAAGTTCAGCTTTCATCTGATCCCATGTGGCGTGTTCTGGCCGCAGGTGCTCAACGTCATAGGCAACGGCGTCGTGATCGATCCTGACGTTCTCCTTGAGGAGATCGACGACCTCCGCTCCAAGGGAATCGACATATCCGACAGGATCGTCGTCAGCGAGCGCGCCCATCTGATTATGCCCTATCACGTACTCCTCGACGAGCTGTCGGAGCGGGCAAGAGGCGCGTCCCGTATCGGGACTACGGGCAAGGGCATCGGTCCTGCCTACGCGGACAAGGCCGCTAGAACCGGAGTCCGCGCCGCGGACCTGCTCGACATAGAGGCGCTGATGCCGAGGTTGGAGAAAATACTCGAGTACACCAACTTGGTCATCACCAAGGTGTACGACGGCGACGCGCTGTCATTCGAGGACGTCTTCGACAGGTGCCGGAGGTGGAGCGAGCGCCTGGTCCCCTACATAGGCCAGGCCGAGAAGATCGTCAATCAGGCCCTCGCCGCCGGCAAGAACGTCCTTCTGGAGGGGGCGCAGGGCGTACTGCTTGACCTCGATCACGGCACATACCCGTTCGTCACCTCATCGAACCCGACGATCGGGGGCGCTTCGGTGGGAGTCGGCGTCAGCCCGACTCACATAGAGGGCATTACCGGCGTGTTCAAGGCGTATACGACACGAGTCGGGACCGGCCCGCTGCCGACAGAGCTGCTCGATGAAACTGGCGAGACGATTCGAGAGCTGGCGCAGGAGTTCGGCACTACTACCGGCAGGCCTCGCCGAGTCGGCTGGTTCGACGCCGTCGCCGCCAAGTACAGCACCCTGATAAACGGCTACACATCGGCAGTGCTCACCAGGCTGGACGTGTTAGACGGGTTCGAGACCGTCAGGATATGCACGTACTACCTGACCGAGGACGGTGAGAAAACAGACGACTTTCCGGGGGGCGTCGCCGCTCTGGAGAAGGCAAGACCGGTCTTCGAGGAGATGCCCGGCTGGGACAAGCCTACCGCGAGTGTTCGGCGGTACGAAGACCTGCCCCGCCAAGCGCAGGACTATGTCGAGCGCATTCAGGCGCTGATCGGCTGTCCGGTGGACATAATATCCACCGGCCCCCATCGGGACGAGACCGTCATGGTCAGGTCCATGATGCGGGTGTGACGCCCGCCCCTCCCATAGCCAATGTAAGAGGTGGTGCAGGAATGTACCGGCGAATCTGGGAGCGCGGCATCAGCGCAACATAACTGTTGACAACAACACTTGTGTTGTGCATGATATGAGTGAATGAACGCAAGAGAGCTCAGACGCTGGCTGAGAAAGCAGGGCTGCACGTTCCATACTCACAAGGGAGGCAGCGGACATCTCACAGTCCGGCTTGGAGACCGTACCAGCCAGTTGCCGATGCACGGAGGCAGTAAGGAGTTGGGCCGGGGACTCGTTGCGAAAATTAAGAAAGACTTGGGCTTGGACTGATGCTTGCCTATCCGATTACCCTCGAAGACGATGACGGTACCGTGCTGGCAACTTCCCCGGACTTACCGGAGATGACCACCTTCGGAGACGACCGTGAGGAGGCTATTGCCCGTGCCGTCCACGCGCTGGAAGAGGCGATAGCGGCCCGCATCCATGACCGAAAGGACATTCCCGTGCCCTCTCAGAGCGAGACCTACGCCATCCTGCCGACCCTCACATCAGTGAAGGTGATACTGTACCAGGGCATGAGAGACCAAGGCATAGGCAAGGCGGAGTTGGCCCGCCGCCTCGGGTGGCACATGCCGCAGGTGGATCGGGTGCTGGACGTTCAGCACCGCTCGCGGCTGGACCGGATGGACGTCGCCCTGCGGGCCATCGGGCGGCAGTTGCACGTGACCGTTGCGGTTGCCGCGGACACGGCGGTGGCAGCCGTTGGAGAAGAGACCGGCGCCCCGAACGTACCACGATAATGCCGGTATCTCGTGTAGGCAGTCTCTGAGCTTGACCAGGTACGTTTGCCAAGAACTAGATTCCGCGTGAACTGCATAGATCCCCTAGGAGACAACGATATGAAGGCTATCGACTTTAGTGGGGACATCAACGAGTTTCTGAATGATTACGAATATCAGCCAGAGTTGACGTCGAAGCTGGACAGTCTTGAGCAAGCACACTTCACTCAAGAGATTATCAATGAGATCGTCTTGTGGAAGTTGAATCGGTATGCTCACCTGAGTGATGGCGTAATGCGCTCCCTAGACGTTCTCAAGGACCTGCCCGAGAAATCCCATAGAGAGGGCAAACGTGTTCTCGAATGCCTGTTGGAGGTGAACGGTGTTAATCTCCCCATGGCTTCTACGATTCTCAGGTTTAGAAATCCAAACGTTTTTCAGATAGTTGACCAACATGCTTATCGAGCCGTATACGGTCGGAAATACCCCCTCTACCCTTCAAGCCAACCTACAAGAAAATGTCTGTGTATTTCGACTATCTGGACAAACTCATCGAACTGTGTGAGGAAAGAAATATGCACTTCAGGACGGTGGATAGATTACTCTATGAGTTTGACAAGCAAGTGAACGGCAAACTGTAAGGGTATCGAAAGTAACCTGAGAAGAGGAAAGGATAATAGCTCTAGTTCATTGGGAACGCTTCCCACAAATAACTCCCTTGACAACGATGCCGTGGAAAGAGGGTGTATGAACCATCCCCCTGAAGCCGGCGGCCCGCTAAGCCGGGGTGTCCAGCAACCGGCAGAGCGTGGACCCGTCCGTCGCCGCCAAGTACAGCGCGCTGATCAACGGCTACACCTCGGCAGTGCCCACCAGGCTGGACATGTTGCACGGGTTTGAGACCGTCATAGTCAGGTCCATGATGCGCGTCTGACGCCTCAGAGCATCTATGCCCCGTTCGCCGGCAGGTCGATGTCGTACTCATCCATGAGCGGATCGAACTTGCTCGTGAAGTCCTCGTCGGCCTCCCACAGCGGGAGCCGGGGCTTGCCGATGTCGAATCCCGCGCGGCTCACGGCGTACTTGATCGGAATGGGGTTCGTGACCCAGAATATCGCCTTGAACAGAGGCAGCAGTCTCCGGTGCTCGGCGGCGGCGGTCTCGATGTTGCCCTCGAGGATCATACCCATCATGGCCTTGATCTGCTCGCCCACTATATGGGACGCGACGCTCACGATCCCATAGCCGCCGGTGCACATGATCGAGAATGTCTCATCGTCGTTACCTGACCAGACCCTGAAGTCGTCCGGCGCGCCGTCGATAATCCGGGTTATCTGAACCGGATCGCTCGATGCCTCTTTCACGCCGACGATGTTGTCGATCTCCGCGAGCCTGAGCGTCGTGGCGTCGTCCATGTTGAGCGAAGTTCGGGAAGGCACGTTGTAGAGAATCCCGGGCAGGGAAGTGGCGGCCGCGATCGCCTTGAAATGCTGGTACAGCCCTTCCTGGGTCGGCTTGTTATAGGCCGGGACCGTCAGCAGAAGTCCGTCCGCGCCCACCCTTTCGGCCTCTATCGACAACTCCACCGACTTGCGATGGTTGTTGTCCGTCGAGCCCGCGATTACCGCGGCCTCTTCTCCGACCTCTTCTTTGACCTCGGCGAACAGGCGGACCTTCTCGTCGTCGCTCATAGACGGCGACTCGCCCGTTGTTCCTCCTATCACCAGGCCGTCGGAGCCTGAGTTCAGAAGCGCGCGGGCTAACTTGCGGGCCTTGCCGTAGTCGATCTCACCCTCTTCGTCGAAGGGAGTAACCATTGCGGTCAGGAGCCGTCCGATCTCAGCCATTTCAACCTCCTGTGGCCCGGCGGTGCCGTCTTTACTTGAGAAGCAGGTCTCTTTCCAGCATCTCCTCGGCTATCTGGATGGCGTTCAGCGCGGCCCCTTTTCTGAGGTTGTCGCACGACAGCCACATCGCGATGCCGTTGTCCAGAGCCAGGTCAGAGCGTATCCGTCCGACGAATACGTCATCCTCGCCCTCGGCTTGGATTGGCATAGGATACACGTTTGATTGGGGATCGTCCACCAGTCGAACGCCAGGCGCGTCTGCGAGTATCTCCCGTACCTCGCCCGGGCTAATAGCGTCCGCGAACTCGACGTTCACGGCTTCACTGTGGCTGACGACCACAGGCACGCGGACACAGGTCGCCGAGACCCGCAAGTCCGGGGAGTGCATTATCTTTCTCGCCTCGTTCTGCATCTTCATCTCTTCGTTCGTATAGCCGTTATCCCAGAACGGCTCGACGTGCGGAAAGACACTGAAAGCGATCTGATGCGGGTACACGTCCGCTGATACCTGGCCGCCATCCAATACGGCTCGCGACTGGTCACGAAGCTCTTGTGCCGCTGCGGCGCCGGTCCCGGTGACAGACTGGTACGTGGCCGCGATCACGCGCTGGATCGTATTGTGCTCATGCAGGGGCTTCAGCGCCATCACCAGCGGGGTGGTGGTGCAATTCGGTATCGAGACTATACCCTTGTGATGATCGAGATCGTCGCCGTTGACCTCCGGCACCACCAACGGGACGTGCGGCTCCATCCTGAACGCGGAGCTGTCATCGATGGCAACTGCGCCGACCTCAGCGGCAAGCGGGGCCATCTCGCGGCTTACCGCGCTCGAAGCCGAGATGAACGCGAAGTCAACTTCGCTCAGAAGTTCCGTGGTCGCCATCTCGACCGTGTGCTCCTCTCCGCGCACTACGATCTTCTTGCCGACGGAACGCTCGGAGGCGCAGAGGCGTAAGGACTTCAGTGGGAAGTCGCGCTCTTCCAAGATGCTGAGAAAGACCTGGCCCACCGCGCCGGTGGCGCCAATCACGGCGATGCTGCACTGGTTCAATGCGTCTCTCCAATGGGGAAGATGTCATCCAGAATACTAGCGCGCTGGGGACGGCCAGTTCCAGCGAAGTGACTGGACTGCGTAATCACTCTAAGGGGCCGATTCTGCCTGGATGCTCTAGTCGTTGTGCCCGCCGCCAGGCTTCTCTCAACTCCACTTGACGGACCGAGGCCCAGTGACTCACAAGCCGCCGTTGCCTGGCCGGCAAACGCCCATTCAGCACTTCAAGGTTTTCCACCCCAATCTTCACCTTGTAATCGCCATATGTGGCGTGAAAGTGCGCTGGCGGGTGGTCGTTGTAGTAGATTTGGATAACAATGCCCTGGAACCGACAGAGTTCAGGCATTTTCAATCGGAACTTGTGGCTCCGACATTACTTCGGCTGCGGACTTGTCGGTGAGCCGCATGTAGAGAGCGTCGGGACAGAGATCGATGTCCGCGCCCCAGGTAATTGCGCCATAGGAGTCCAGCCACACCGCCTCGAAGAACTCTCGGTCGCTCCACGCCGAAAACACTCCGCGCCCAGCTATATCCGAAAGATCCACTTCTCCCGCAATGCCGTCAGAGTAGCGCAGCCAGATGCGATAGCCTTCCAACGGCGCTACTGCTGTTGGACGAATCAGAGTCGCGCCTCCCACTGAGCGGTCATCTCGGCCGGCGCGTCCTAGAGACGGCCACTTCGTCGGAAGCAGTCGTTGGCCGACCCGGTCCTCCTCCAGATTGAATATCTCCAGAGCCGACGCGCCCAGCAGGTAACTTCCCTCGGGACCGAATAGAACGGGGCAGGGCCACTCCTCGCCGTCCATTCTGAATCGAGCGAATCCGTAACCGTATTCCATTTTGCTTCCGTCAGATAGAACGAAATCCAGTTGCCGCCGGGGGATGATTCCGAGTCGCCTGAGCAGGGATTCGGGCACCATGGAGTGGTCGGCGGTGACATCGACCAGCGTTGTCACCGTGATCATGGCGCCGCCGTCCAGACGGCCAACGCCCACTTCCACCCTGAGCATTGACATAGTTCAATCTCCCTTGGATGATCTCAATTGTACCCCTGTGTTACTTGTGATCAGGGGTAGGCGATGCGGTACTATCCGAGCCCCATGATGTTC
>JAKZVY010000265.1:0-5443 GCA_047515825.1 Dehalococcoidia bacterium | reverse complement strand
GTGAACTTGTCGGCGTGGATGTATGCCATCGACATTATCGATCCCGGAGCGCGTGGGTCTTGCGCATCCTCGGCATCGATGAACGCGGCGCGGACCTCTGGCGACTCGAAGTGCTCCTCCACCAGGTCGCGCATGTTGCCGGTCAGCATCCGCCACCAGACGGCCTCGTCTGCCGTGCCGCGCACGTCCTCGGCCACCTGCGCGAGCGTCGGAGGGTCTTGAAAAAAGTACCGGTACAGTATCGCCGAAGCCCTGGACATGAACTCTTCGTAGCGACGGTGTCCACCCACGTCTCCGGGAGAGAGTCGCGCAATCTCCCCCTCGTTTCTTTCCTTGTCGTGCCAGTTGAGCATGTAGTTACCGCTTGGGAAGGGCTGGAATCGGTACGGATCGACCGGGTGGATCTCGAAGCCATGCTTACGCAGCTCCAGGTCGTCTATCACTTTGCCCTGGAGCATGTGGCAGATGTAGGAGCACGAAGATACGCGGAAGCCCGGAAACAGCTCTTCGGTGATGCAGGCCCCGCCAACGAATTCGCGACGTTCCAACATTAAGACTCTGGCTCCGGCCCTAGCCAGATAGTTGGCCGCGACCAGCCCGTTGTGTCCCGCCCCGACGATAATGGCTGAGTATGTCACGTTGTGGCTCCTTTGGCGGTGGTCGATGCCATCCGCCCTCTGTCTGTTTTGCGCGACTTACCGGAACTCGGAAGTGACGCTCCCAATCAGCAGACCCCTGTCCGAACGCTGCGATCATCGTTGCTTAGACAGGCCTCGTCGAGCTGAAGCTAGCGACGAGAGGCCCGATCCACCATCTGACTCTAACTTCGGGCGCGATGTTGGGATAGGATTCTACTCCATAGCACGAATAAGCACAAAGGCAGGCTTCGGCGAGATTCCTCTTTCTCCAGGCAGTGGGTCAGGGAGGGGATCGGTTCGTTGCCCTCCGGTCTTTCTGGCACTACAATGTTGTCTCACTGACGACCACTCGTACCAGCCGATCATGTCGTCACTGGGACCTGCGTATTCGGGAGCGTTTGTGCGTGATGCGTGTTAGGGATCTGATCAGGGTCGTTTCCCAAAAGACGGGAGATGCGGTCTTGCCTCTCGTCGACGCGTTTCCACCGTACTATATTGCAGAGGGAGTGCTGTCGGCCAAAGAGGTCGGGACGAGTAGGCGGCACTTCATCTGTGTAAACGGCGCCAGGATAGCCGTTGACCGTCCGACGTTCGAGACCCTGTCTGTGGGGGAACGCATCAGGGTACGTTACACCCGGAAAGCCCGCGCCGTCAGCATAGACCGGTACGTGAGCTCCAACGGACACATGTGACGGGGCTGCTTTCGCAATCCGCATCGGCGTACCAGCTGTCTCTCCTGGAGTCCGGCCCGTGCCGGTGCGATGTCGCTGGTCTTGCCTAACTGGTACGAGTAGGGTAGAGTATCGCTTGACTCCAGGGTCGGTTCGGCGGGTGTAAGAAACTGGAGGTAAAGTCCTCCTCATGCGTCTGTCTCCTTGGGGCAGTAGTCCCATGTACCGGCCTCACTCAATCGCAGTAGAAGGAGGGCAGACGTGACCACCGAAGCAGTACTCGGCGCAAGCATCAAGCGCCGCGAAGACCCCAGACTTATCACGGGCAAGGGTACCTACGTCGACGATGTGCGGATGGTTGGGACGCTCAACATGGTCTTGGTGCGCAGCCCGCACGCGCACGCCAACATAACCGGCGTCGACACGTCGGCGGCCGCGGCCGCCGATGGCGTGGTCGCCGTCTATACCGGCTCCGACCTCGCTGAGCAGCTAGGATCGCTTCCGTGCGGCTGGGTCGTGCCCGACACCAAAGAGGTGCCGCATCCGCCTCTTGCGATAGACAAGGTGCGCTGCGTGGGCGACGCTGTTGCCGCGGTCGTGGCGACCAGCGCGCAGGCCGCCGCTGACGCCGCGGTGCTTGTGGACGTCGACTACGAGGTTCTCGACGCGGTGGTGGACATGGAAGCCGCAGTCCAGGACGGCGCGGCTCAGGTCCACGACGACGCGCCGAACAACGTCGCATTCGAGTGGGAAATCGGAGGCGGAGACTTCGACGCAGCCGCGTCGAGCGCAGAGGTCCGCGTGACCGAGCGGATCGTAAACCAGCGCCTGATCCCAAACTCGATGGAAGGCCGCGCCGTGGTCGCGGACTTCAACTCGGGGACCAACCAACTCACCCTATGGACATCCACTCAGATCCCTCACCTCGTGCGGCTGCTGCTGGCCATGGTCACCGGCCATCCTGAGCACCAGATCCGCGTGATCGCCCCCGACGTGGGCGGCGGGTTCGGCTGCAAGCTGTACCTCTACGCTGAAGAGGTGATCGCCGGAGTGATCGCCAAAGACCTCGGCCAGCCGATCAAGTGGGTCGAGGGGAGGCAGGAGAACTACCTCGCCACCACCCACGGACGCGACCACCTAGGAGAAGTGGAGATAGTCGGAGACAGCGATGGCAACGTCACCGGACTGAGGACCGACGTTTACGCCAACATGGGCGCCTACCTGTCCACATTCGCCCCCGCCATCCCGACCTACCTATTCGGGCTGATGCTCGGCGGGCCGTACAATATCGACAACGTCCAGTGCAAGGTGACCGGTGTCTTCACGACCACGACCCCGGTTGACGCCTATCGTGGCGCGGGCCGCCCGGAAGCCACCTACCTGGTGGAGAGGATGATGGACCGCTACGCGGCCGAGATCGGCGCTGACCCGGCCGAAGTCAGGCGCAAGAATCTGATCCCTCCGTTCGAGGACGGCCACGAGGTCGCGACCGCTGTGGTCTACGACAGCGGGAACTATGAGGCCGCGCTCGACCGCGCCTTGGAGCTGGTCGGCTACGACGACTTCAGGGCGGAGCAGGCAGCGGCGCGCGAGCAGGGACGGCATTTGGGCATAGGACTTTCGACTTACGTTGAGATATGCGGAATGGCCCCGTCGGCGGTGGCCTACACTCTTGGCGCGCGCGCAGGAGTCTGGGAGAGTGCGCTGGTGCGCGTCCATCCCACTGGCAAGGTGACGGTGTTCACCGGCTCGTCCGGGCACGGGCAGGGCCACGACACGACCTTCGCCCAGCTCGCCGCTGCTGAGCTTGGAGTTCCCGTCGAGGACGTCGAGGTCGTACATGGGGACACCGACAAAGTGCAGATGGGCACCGGCACGTTCGGCTCCCGCAGCGCGGTCTGCGGCGGAAACGCCATCCACATGAGCGTCGATAAGATCCAGGACAAGGCGAAACGGATCGCCGCCAACCTGCTCGAAGCTGCCCCCGAAGATGTCGTCGCCGAGAACGGGCAATACTTCGTACAGGGCGCTCCGGCCAACGCCAAGACCTTCCAGGAGGTCGCGCTCGCTGCCTACTGGTACGAGAGCCTGCCTGAGGGCACCGAACCCGGACTAGAGGCGGTCAGCATCTTCGACCCGCAGAACTTCACCTGGCCCTTCGGCACTCACATCGCCGTCGTCGAGATCGACGGCGATACCGGTGAAGTCGAGCTCCAGAAGTACGTCGCCGTCGACGACGTAGGAAACGTCATCAACCCGATGATCGTCGAGGGTATGGTACATGGTGGAGTCGTCCAGGGCGTCGGACAGGCGTTGCAGGAGGAGGCCGTGTACGACGAGTCCGGCCAGCTCATTACGGGCAGCATGATGGACTATGCCGTGCCGACCGCCGAGGACGTGCCGTCGATCATCACCGACCGCACGGTTACGCCTTCGCCCACGAACCCCTTGGGAGTCAAGGGCGCGGGCGAGACCGGCACGATAGCGGCGGCGCCAGCGGTCATGAACGCCGTGATCGACGCGCTGTCACCCTTCGGCGTCAAGCACATGAACATGCCAGCCAAGTCCGAAAAGGTCTGGAGGGCGATGCAGCAGACGTAGCAAAGTCGTCTCCCGCATGGGAGAACTCCGGAATCGAAGACATCTCTCTCCACATGCATAGAGAGGGATGTCTAATAGTGGATATATGATAAAATGAGTGTGTTGCAAACACGCTGTATCGTTATGGAATGAGATATGGCTCTGGCGCATAGACAAGTTAGCTCGTTCACTTGGGAAGAACTGAGTGAGATTCTGGAAGAAAGTCCTTCTACGTCTCACGCCAGATTCGCCAAAGCTGTCAACGCGGTAGCTTCAGCGCATGAAGACGGTTACATATCCAAAGAGGAAGCCGAAATCTTGTTCAGATGGGTCGCCTCTCAGTATATAGCTCCATCTATTGAGGGAATCAGTCTCTCCATCATGGCATGGGATCCATTTCGCGGATATGCGAAACGCAGTCGCTATCATGACAGGAGGATAATCGGGAGGTCTGCCCATGCCTGATAATTCCCCACAGCAAAGATCCGATGAAACGCCGGACGAGGATGGTCAAGATGTAATTCAGAAAGATGTTGAAGGAAATCCGACTCCAGAGGAGGATATACTAGAAAAGATACCTCAGTCTAGGCGACGCGAGATTCTCCAGACGTTTGCTTCTATGACCTCTGCGACAATGTCTCTGGGAAACCCCATAGCCAACAGTTTCACCAGTGAACACATCGGCGATATGATTTCGATTCATCGAGAAGAGACTCGCTTGGAGTACGATGATCGCAAGCATGCTCACGTCATTGTGGTGTCGCTCATAGTATTCTTGGTTTTAGTGGCGATGGGCTTTGGAGTTTTCCTAGCACTCAGGAATATGGACGCTTTGTTGACAGACCTCATTACCAAGGTCATCATTGGACTGGGTGGATTTGGAGCCGGATGGGGTGCTCACTCATACTATCGACGCAGAGAGTAACGCTTCAGAAGCCCACTAACACTCAAATATTGAAATGCTGCACAATCCGACAAGGTAAGAGTTCAATTTCTAAAGCTAGTTCCTACGAAAAATCGGAGAGTTCTGGGACACCCACGACTTCACAGAGTGCTTGGATGAATCCGAGATAGTCGACTTTGATGTAGATATTCAAACCAGCAAAATCTACTACCATATTGAGACCCATCTCTCCGAGGAAATGCGTTCTATCGCCAAGCGCAAAGGCGTATCCCCCTCAATCCTGCTGAATTCGTGGGTATGGGAGAAACTGCGCGAAGAAAGCGCGTAATCGGCTAGACCAAGTTATACAGCCCAAAGTGAGCGCATTGCTGGGCGAACCCGAATCAGACCCCATCAGAGACATCGTCCGCGAGCTGGAGGCGAGGGAGTACATCGCGGACGCCTCCATCGCTACATCCATCTACATGGCGCAAGTGCTGGAGCGTCCCCTGCTGGTCGAGGGCCGGGCCGGCGTCGGCAAGACCGAGATAGCCAACGTCATGGCCCAGCTCATGGGGACCAATCTGATCCGGCTCCAGTGCTACGAGGGTCTCGACGTCACCACCGCGCTGTATGAGTGGAACTACGCCAAGCAGCTCCTGTGGATCCGC
>JAKZVY010000264.1:0-4943 GCA_047515825.1 Dehalococcoidia bacterium | reverse complement strand
AAATGCCGCAAGTGGCATGAGAATCGAAAGCCCCTACCCTTGACACGAATCCCAGTTCCCGCTATTGTCGCACAACAGTTCACTAACCGGTCCAACTTCAACCCAAAGGGCACGAGACCATGCCAACGACCTCTTCAGCCTCAACTTCAAAGATGAACCCTGGAACTATATGTACACCGTCCACTCAAAACCGCTGAAGAGATGCACCTTCGCCACCGACGGACACTACCCCTTCATCTACGACTCCGACATCGGACGATACGTCCACGTCGAAGAGCCTGTCCTGAGCCTGTCGAAGGGGCCGGAGGGGGAGACTGCCCTGAGCGCAGTCGAAGGGGGTGCAGCGGGTGCAGAAGCGGTGCAGGAATGATTTTCAAAAGTGCACCCGATCCCAAAGCTGGACCGCTCCTCACTCAGCTTTGGCGGGTGCAGCGGGTGCAGCGGGTGCAGGTATTTTGAAAAAACTTTTCGCCATCCCTAAAGTCTTTCGATTATCCATAAACATGCCCGCCAACAAGTCAACGGCCCACTCTCCCTTGATGGGAAAGGGCGGAGCCTGACCTTAGCGAAGTGCAACGGAGTCGAGGGTGTGAGGCTGATTGACACCGATTCACTCGAACCGTGTCCAACAATCGAAAGACCCTCGGGACAGCCCCTGGTCCGCCAGCGTCACCAAGACACCCGTGGCCCCGATCCAACTGGCTCTGCCCGGTGCGCATTCTGTCGGCTCGCTGACGGCCGGCGATGGCGCACTCACGGTTGTCTGGTCCGCCCCATCAGATAATGGGGGCACCGACATCACCGCCTACGACCTGCGCTACATCCGCAGCGACGCGGCGAACAAGTCCGACGCCAACTGGACGATTGAGGAAGACGTCTGGAGCTCCAGCTCACTGCAGTACCAGCTTGGCGATCTGACCGACGGGGTACGGTATGACGTGCAGCTACGCGCGGTCACCAGCGCCGGTGATGGGCCCTGGTCCGCCTCGGCCACCGGTACGCCGCTGGCGGCGCCCGAAGCCCTTACCATCGACCTGATTACTCCCGGCGACGGCGCTCTGGCCGTGGCCTGGTACGCTCCCGGAAACCACGGGGGTGCCGACATCACCAGCTATGACCTGCGCTACATCGGCAGCGATGCGACGGACAAGGCCGATGCCAACTGGATGGTAGAGCAAGACATCTGGATCTCCGGTGCCCTGCAGTACGAACTTGGCGGTCTGGCCAACGGGTTCGCATACGACGTGCAAGTGCGGGCAGGCAACATCGTCGGCGACGGAGAGTGGTCTGCCAGCGTCACCAATACTCCGGTCGCACCCACCTTCTGCCAAGACGTCACATCCAACGTCGACCCTGTGTTTACAGAAGGAGCCAGGACCACTCGCTCAGTGTCCGAGTCCGTTGCGCCGGGTACCGACATAGGCGCTCCGGTCGAGGCCACCGACGCGGACGACGACACGTTGACATACACGCTGGGCGGCCCCGATGCCGAGTCCTTCGATATCGACGCGTCGACAGGACAGCTAATGACAAGGCCGCGCTGGACGCGAGCACGAAGTCCAGCTACACCGTCGAGGTTACGGCGACAGACCCGTCCGACGCCAGCGCCACCATCACGGTGATTATTACAGTCAGCGATTTCATCCCACTCACCGACGAGGACCACGTCTGCGTGGCCGGAGGCGCTGTCGCCGATGCCTCGAACACAGGTCTGCTATCCGACTGCGAGACTCTGTTGGACGCGCAGGACACCCTGGCTGGAAGTGCTGCGCTGAACTGGTCGGAGGAGACTCCGATCGCGCAGTGGGAGGGTATCACCCTACGGGGAACTCTGGAGCGTGTGGCGTGGCTGAACATCCGTGGCGGGGGGCTGGACGGATCGCTCCCTGCCGCGCTGGGTGGGCTCTCGAGCCTCACCTACCTGAACCTCCGCAGCAACGACCTGAGCGGTGAGATTCCGACCGAGCTGGGCGACCTTTCCGATCTTCTCCAACTACACCTCCGCACCAACCAGTTGAGCGGGACGATCCCAGTAGAGTTGGGCAACCTCTCCAACCCGCAAAGGCTGTGGATCCATCAGAACCAGTTGAGCGGGACGATCCCAACTGATTTGGGTAATCTGGCCAACTTGGAGATACTGAACCTCCGCGCCAACGGGTTGACCGGGTCGATTCCGGCTGAGCTGGGCAGCCTGAGCAAGCTGAAGGACCTGCTCCTTCATGACAACGAACTGGATGGATCGATCCCGGCTGAGCTGGGACATTTGACCAACTTAAGTAGGCTGTGGCTCTCTCAGAACAGGTTGATCGGAGCAATCCCGGCGTCGCTGGGCGGCCTATCAATGCTCAGGCAATTGAATCTGCACACCAACTAGTTGAGCGATGCGATCCCGTCCGAGCTGGGAGATCTGGCCGACACCCTGACCAGACTGCGCCTCGGTGACAACACCGGCCTGACCGGGTGCGTACCGGCAGCGCTGGCGGGCGCCGCAGACGCCGACGACCTCGCCAATGCGGGCAGCAATGGCCTGGAGATCTGCACAGACGGCTCATAGGCATGTACATGATGGGCCAAGCCGGCGCAATCCTGGCTACATCGACCTGCGCAGGCTCAATGAGTCTGCGACACACGGTGCCTGCGATTCCGATTCCGGGAGTTGGGGACGACCCAGGGCGAATGAGATGAAAGGTTGAGTGGGAACACATGGCTGCACGCAAGCTGCAACGGCGCTGACGACCGCTCTTGAGGCCGTCTTCGCACGCGGCGTTTTCGCACGAACGCCCCAGAATTTCGTTGCACGGCCATAGCCGGGCCGGGAGCCGAAGGGTTAGACCCCGGCAGCGCCGACGACCAGACGTGGACCCGATTGGGACATTCCACGCGGTCACCGAAAACACCAGTTCCGATGCCAACAGCTACACGGACAACACCGTGGAACCGGACACCCAGTATGGCTACTGAATCAAGGCGGTGAACGCCTACGGGCCGTCCCGTCAGTCCAGCCTGTACAAATTACAGACGGCTCCTGAACCTCAGGTCGTGCCCATAGCGCCTGATCCAGAACCGGAACCTTCGCCGACGACCGAGCCAACCAGGACGCTCAGGCTGCGGAAGCCCAACAGCAGACCGAAGTCGACTGCGCCGATGCGCAGTGGGGTTCTGAAACAGGTCGGACCTTTGCATCGAAAATCCGGCACGCGGATTTCGCCTCAGTCAGGGGCGACATGGGCCTGATGGTTGACGAAGACCGGCCAACCCTGTGCTGGATTGGCAGCGATGAAGATAGTGCTCGCCGGACAAAGTGTCAGAACAACAACACGAGCCACATGCAACCGGATAAGTATTACTCCAACGTTGCTCTCTCATCGTCCAACCCGAAGTACGAAGACGAGTACGCTACTGCCAATGGGCATGGCTATGTGTACCGTATTGATGTTGGCCGGAACCGTGAATACCTGCTGATACTCACCGCCGAAAGCAGTACCACGATCTACAGCGACAATCCTACGACCCCGAAGCCTGGGCCAATCACTCGTACTACATCGGGCACCGGGAACTTTCTCGCCTTGGAATGGGACTCGTTGCAAGACCATCAGCCCTCGATAACCAAGTTCAGGATTGTCCGCGTACATGTGCTGGATGAGGGCCGACCCGTGAGTTCGGACGCCCTGTTCAGCGAACGGGCAGCCGAGATGCGATGCTTGGCGAGCACATGCTCCTTTGGAGAGCAGATCGATCCGGACGACAAGTACTTCTACACGGTACAGTCGATTAGTGACCAGGGCGTACACAGCCGGGAGTGGATGAGCCCAAGGGTGTACAGCAGGTGACGGTTGACCCAGCATGAGTCGCGCACATCTTCGCGCCGGTCAGCTAGCGGGCTCCGTCCACAGGATGACCCTTCTAATTGGCGGAGCCTTCACTTCGTCTCCATCTCCGTCCGCCAGTTGGGACTGGAGATCATCAGGCCGTCATGGGCGGCCAGCTCGTTGGCCAGCTCAAGCGATGGAAAGCCTGGCTCGGTCTCGACCACGAATGCGTTCTTGAGGAAGCCCAAGTCAGAAGTCATGTCCATCGAGATACCGTTCTTGGACAAGAAGCTCTCGATCATATCCTCGTCCCAACTCGGGTCCAGCGCGATCAGGACGCCGCCCGGCAGCGTCATCAGCCCGCCCCCAGACTCAGATCGGAACACCGGCAGAGCATCCGGGCCATGCTTAACCTGCTTCTGGACGATGCTGTCTTTGGCCCCCTTGGAGACCACAACGTCCTCGGGCGTGGTGTCAGCCGTCTTCTGGACTACGAGATCGTCTTGCAACACCACTCTGAGCGTCCTGCCGCCATCCTCCCAGGTGTAGATCGTTCCCTGGTTCGAGGCTGCCAGTTCAGAGCGTGACGCTCCCGTCGAGCGTTTCTCCGATGAAGTGAGCACCCGCGACTTGTCCGGCAGTGTGGGGAGATCGAATGTTACGGGAGTGGATGGTGGATCGGGTTCCGCCGTCGGCTCCGGCGTGGGAGTAGGAGCGGGGGAGGGTTCGGGTGCAGGTGTGGGCGTAGGCGTCTCTTGCGGTGCCGGTTCTGAGGCCAAGACAGAGTTGGTGATCAGTCCAGCGGCGACAGCACCCAGTGCCACGGCAGCAACGACCACCGCAGGAACCATAAATCTTCTCAGTCTCATATCTATCCCTTCCACTCTCCAAGCTGCTTCGTACTTCCCACGCCCCCGATCATATCAAAAACTCGGACTGCTGTGCCCGATTGGTAAGGGAGGGTAGGTGACAAGAACTGCTCTGATCGGCAACCTAGCCCCCGGACTGCCCCATTGCGTCTCTCAGTTGTCAGCGAAAAATCGACACACTTTGTAGCAGGTGTCTAGAAGTTCGGACGAAAACCCCGTGCTGCGAAGAGCGATTGTGACGGCAAAACTGAAGTTGTCAGTATCA
>JAKZVY010000263.1:0-3026 GCA_047515825.1 Dehalococcoidia bacterium | reverse complement strand
CTGCGGCCTGGAGGGGATGGAGGTCTTCTACGGCGACTATACGCGTGAGCAAGTGGACTACCTTCACGGTCTGGCGAAGAAGCTGGACCTGATCCCCTGCGGGGGCAGCGACTACCACTGCTCCGGCAACCCGGGCGAGCCGACGCCTGGCACTGTCGGCCCTCCGATGGAGACCGTCGCCAGGCTGGAGTCCGCATACCGGGCGATTAGCCGGGCCGCCGGGCGGTAGGTTATAGGGGCCCCCAGGTAATGGTCGAAAACGTACTTCTGGTCGTCGGGGCGTTCTTGGTAGGTTCGATACCCACCGGATACCTTGTGAGCAAGTACGCGGCCGGAATCGACATCCGAGACTACGGTTCTGGCAATGCGGGAGCATCCAACGTGATAGCCCACGTCGGGATGTGGATCGGGGCGGCCCAGGGGCTGTTCGACTGCTTGGTCAAGGGCGCGCTGCCCGTCCTGGTTGGGAGCTACATCATCGGAGCGGAACCCTGGGCACAGGGCGTGGCGGGAATCGCGGCTGTCGCAGGTCATAACTGGTCACCGTTCCTGCGGTTCACCGGAGGCCGTGGGGTGGCAACCGGAATAGGCGCACTGCTGGGTCTCATGCTGTGGCGCGAGCTCCTAATCATGGCTGTATTGAGTTTGATCTTGATGAGAATCGCGACACGAGATACCGGCCTCTGGACACTCATGTCGATAGTCCTGCTCCCGACGCTCGCGTATGTTATGGGGCAGCCGGCAGAGGTGGTGCTCACAGTAGTCGCAATCGGAGCGCTCCTGGTCGTCAAACGGCTGACGGCAAACTGGGAACCCATCCCACCGGAGTACGGAGTCCTGAGAGTGCTCGCATTTCGTATACTCTGGGACAGGGATGTTCCGAAGAGGGTGGAATGGACGAACCGGCGTCCGCAATGAGGTCATTTGACAATGTCGCAGGCTGTCTGCTGTAAGCGTCACCCGGAAGTCGAAACGAGTGTATCGTGCGGTCGGTGTGGCGATCCGATATGCCCCAGGTGCATGATCCACGCTCCGGTCGGAGTGAGGTGTCCTGACTGCGGGAAGTCCAGGCCCGCGCCGACTTTCGACGTGTCCACGCCTTTCATGTTACGCGGGATCGGGGCCGGACTGGCGGTCGCGCTGGGTGGCGGACTGGCGGTCTCGTTCATAGCCGTGCTTGTACCCATAGCGTTCCTGGTGGCGGCGCTTATCGCGGCGCTGTGCTACGCCATCGGCGAATCCATCAGCCTGGCTACCAATCGCAAGCGGGGAACCCGCCTCAGAGCGGTGGCGGTGGTCTGCATCGTGTTGGCTTTCCTACTTGTAACGGCGATAACGCAGGGGTTGACGTTCTCGCTCTATGTCCTGTTAGCCACGGCGGCGGGGTTCTTCTTCGCCATCACCCGCCTGTGACTGCGCTGTGCCTAGCCCTTAGCATCGAAGGGAGTCTTCCGTCATGGACGAGCTTGATCTGAAGATCGTTGACATTCTCCAGCATGACAGCCGGGCTTCGAAGGCCGGAATTGCCAGGCGAGTCGGCGTCAGCGAGGGTACGGTCCGTCGCCGCCTCAACAGGCTGGTCGGCGAAAACCTGATTGAGTTCCGTGTGACCGCGGGCGCGAGCGGCCGGGAACGGCGGTCTCAGTCAGTGGTTGGTATTCAGGTCGATCCGGCCAAGCTGGACTCTGTGCTCCAACAGGTATCCGAGTTCGACCAGGTCATGTTCGCGGCCAGCACCACCGGAGCGTACGACCTGCTCGCGTGGGTTGGTGTCGAGAGTCTTGACGATCTGGGACGTTTCCTCATCAAGAGCGTTGGCAAGATACCGGGCGTCCGCAGGACGGAGACACACGTTGTGCTGACCGTGGGGAAGGAAGTCTCGGTCAACTGAGACAGCGCCGCTCCCACACCCATTATCCCGTCCCCTGATTCCGGTCGGGCCGTGACGGTCTTTGGGGTCTATTTACATCGTCAGACAGGCGTCGCTATCATTAGACGTGCTGAGCGCACCTGTTCCACGCATCTTCGCAATCCGCGCTCGCCGAAGGATGTCCTGTGCTCAAGTCCACAAGCTGCGGAAGTCTCAGGTCTGAACACGCCGATCAGACCGTAACTCTGGCGGGATGGGTGCATCGCCGCCGCAATCACGGCTCGCTGATATTCATCGACCTGCGAGACCGTGACGGCATCACGCAGGTCGTGTTCAATCCCGAGGTCGCTCCAGACGCGCACAGGACCGCCGAGGCGTTCCGCAGCGAGTGGGTCATCCAGGTAAAGGGCGAAGTCTCTCTGCGCCCCGAAGGAACCGAAAACCGGAACATCCAGACCGGGTGCATCGAGGTCGTCGCCACCGAGGCGGCCGTGCTCAACGAGTCGCTCACGCCGCCGTTCTACGTCAACGAAAACACCGAAGTGGACGAACTTCTGCGGCTCCAGTACCGCTACCTGGACCTCCGACGCCCTGCGATGCGCGATGTACTGATCGTGCGTCACAGGGTGGTCAAGTTCATCCGGGACTTCCTGGACGAGCGTGGATTCCTGGAAATCGAGACTCCGATCCTCATTAAGAGTACGCCTGAGGGCGCACGGGACTACCTGGTGCCCAGCCGACTCTACCCAGGGAACTTCTACGCATTGCCGCAGTCGCCCCAGCAGCTCAAGCAGCTTCTGATGGCGGCGGGAGTCGAGAGGTACTTCCAGATCGCACGCTGCTTTAGAGACGAGGACCTGCGCGCCGATCGGCAGCCGGAGCACACCCAGCTAGACCTCGAAATGAGCTTCGTCGAGGAGGACGACGTTCTCAGCTTGGTCGAGGAGTTGTTCACAGCGCTGGTCGATGCGGTCGTACCGGACAAGACCGTACTGAGTCCGTTTCCCCGCCTGACTTACGCCGAGGCGATGTCCTCGTACGGCACCGACAAACCGGACCTTCGCTTTGGGCTGAAGATGTCGGACATGTCCGACATCGCCGCGAGCACGAACTTCCGCGTATTCACGTCTGCCGTGCAAAGCGGCGGGATCGTCAA
>JAKZVY010000262.1:0-7583 GCA_047515825.1 Dehalococcoidia bacterium | reverse complement strand
TCGCCGCCGACGGGCAGTCCGCGAGCCGGGCGCGTTATGGATACCTCGTCCGACTCGATGCGCTGGTAGATGTACATCGCGGTGGCGTCCCCTTCCAAGTTGGGGTTGGTGGCGAGAATGACCTCCCGGATGGGTTCGGTTTCCAGTCTCTTCAGAAGGGGCCGGATTCTGAGGTCGTCTGGTCCGACGCCGTTCATGGGGGAGACCGCGCCGTGGAGGACGTGGTACAGCCCGTGGTAGCTGCGCGTGCGCTCTAGGGCCATCACGTCCAGAGCCTCCTCGACCACACAGACGGTAGATTGGTCCCTCTCGGAGTCGGCGCAGATGCCACAGGGGTCGGACTCTGTGATGTTGAAGCACCTGGAGCACATGATGATGCGCTCCTTCACGGCGAGGATCGCTTCGGCCAGTGCGCGGGCGTGCTCGTCCGAACCGCGAATAAGATAGAAGGCGAGGCGTTGGGCCGTCTTGGGTCCAATTCCGGGCAGCTTGCTCAACTCCTCGACGAGGTTGGCTATCGGCGCGGCCGAGTATGGCGTGTGGTTCACCATTTCATACCGGGCATGTCACGTCAGGCCGGGGATGTTCAGTCCGCCGGTCAGCTCGCCCATGCGGGAGCTGACCATCTCCTGCGCCTTATTCAAGCCTTCGTTCACCGCGGCGGTTACGAGGTCTTGGAGTATGTCGACGTCGTCGGGGGAGACGACGTCGGGATCGATCACTATCGACTCAACCGTCATCTTGCCGGTGACAACCACCGTGACGACTCCGCCGCCCGCCGTGGCCTCCACCGTAGCGGACTCCAGCTCCTGCTGAAGCTGCTCCATTTTGCGCTGAAGCTGCTGGGCCTGTCGCATCATCCGACGGTTCATTCCTGTACGCCCTCCTCTATATTTACCTTCTGCACCAGCCGCGCACCCATCGCCTGGGCCGCTCTGACGAGGTGGCTCTGATTTGCCTGCCGCATATTCAAACCGCCTTCACCAGACACCAGCTCAGGCACCAGCTCGTAGTCCCCTCCCAACGTCTGGGAGATGACCTGCTTTAGCTCCCGGTTGACCGCCGGGTTTCCGGTTTCTTCCCTGATGCGTTCAATGTGGGAGCTGTGGGCGAACCTTACGATGATCTGATTGTCCCGCAGATCGAACCCGCGCGAGCTGTTGAGCAGAGGCCCCAACTTGAAACGCTGTCCTGTGTTTCGCAGCGCGCGCAGCATTCCGGGCCAGACCGCCGCGAGACGCTGGTCGGGCTGGTCGGGAAGCGGGCCATTGGCGTCGGGGCGGACTGGCTGGGCCGGACTCGGCGCCGACTGGCGCGCAGGCTCGCGAGTTGGCGCGTCGCTCCGGGCGGGAGTCGAAGGAGGACGCTGCTGATACGCACGTTGGGCGGCCGGTGCGCTCGCCTGCCTCCCGCCGGTCGGTTGGGCCGTCGCACTGGCCGCCGGGCGAGCGGACTGTTGGGGCAGCGGCGCTGCGGGTCGGTCGACGCTGGCTTCCATCAGCGCAAGCTCCAGAGGAAGCGGCGAGGACGAATCCCTTCGCATGTCCACCTCGGAGAACGCTCTAAGGGCTGCAAGAACCTGCCCCTGGTCAGCCGTACCGGATAAGCTGCTGAGGCGGGCCACGGTCGAGTCGGAAAATCCAGAGTGATCCCCTGCCCCGGCTGACGTTAGCATTACGACTCTCAGAAACTCGGTGACTGCCCGTTGAAGCTGTCTGAGGTCCGCGCCCTGCGCGGCGACCCTGTTGATTACAGACAGTCCCTCGGACACGTTCCGGTTGACGACGTGCTCACAGAGATCAAGTGCGTCCTCGTCGCCGGACAATTCCAGCATGTCGCTAACCTGGTCGACGGTCAGCGGCGAGCCGTATGAGACGACAGCCTGCTCCAGCAGGTTCTCGGCGTCTCTCAGGCTGCCGGTCGAGTGTCGGGCTATAAGGTCGAGAGCGTCGCGTCCGGTTTCGACCTCTTCGGCCGCGCTCAACTCGGCCAGCTTGTCGGTGATTGCCTCCAGCGATATGCGCCTGAAGTCGTAGCGCTGGCACCGGGACACGATGGTCAGCGGCACCTTGTGGACTTCAGTCGTCGCGAGGATGAACATGGCATGATCGGGGGGCTCTTCGAGGGTCTTGAGCAGGGCGTTGAAAGCCTGCTCGGTCAGCATGTGGACCTCGTCCACTATGTAAACCTTATACCTGAACTCCGACGGCATGAAGGTGATCTTATCGCTCAGGTCGCGGATGTCGTCGATGCCGCGATTGCTGGCAGCGTCGATCTCGATCATGTCGAGCGCCCTGCCCTCGATGATCGACTGGCAGCGGTCACACTGGTTGTCAGGCTCTCCGTCAACCGGATCGAGGCAGTTGACCGCCTTGGCGAGAATACGGGCGGTGCTGGTCTTGCCCGTGCCGCGCGGGCCGCAAAAAAGGTAGGCGTGAGCCAAGCGGCCAGTGGACACGGCCTGCCTGAGCGTCTTGGTCACGGTGTCTTGCCCTACCACCTCGGACAGGGACCGTGGACGCCACTTTCTATATAGAACTTCAGACATCGCTTATGACTTAGAGATTATCTCAAAACTGAGTTTGAGATTTCCACCCTCACCTCAATCCTCTCCCATCAAGGGAGAGGAGGATTATGTTCCCCAGCCATCCGCTCCGACGATCTCACTCAGGAGATGCCGCGCTATTTGAGCAGCCCACGCTCGGCGAACGCGGTCATGGCCTGACGCTCCTTGGAGCGCATCCGTGCTGTTTCCGCCGGCTCCTCATGGTCGTAACCTATCAGATGAAATATCCCGTGGGCAACCAGTTGGGCCAACTCTATTTTCACCGTGTGGCCCGCGTCCCGTGCCTGCCGACAAGTCTGAGGGTAGGAGATAATTACCTCACCCAAACCCGGATCGAAGTCCGGCGACATCACGAAACATTCGATCATCTCAGCCGAGGGACTTCTTTCATCGTCGCCGTAGTAGGCACCTGAGTGAACATTGGAGAACGACAGCACATCGGTGACACCGGGCAGTCCCCTGTACTCTTCGTTAATGATCGCCACGGTCTCATCGTCGGCGATCACCACGCTCACGCTTTCGGCGGCAGTCTGGGCGTCCTGGAGGAGCGTGACCATGGCAATGTCTGTGACCCATTCGCCGGAAACGTCATCGTCGAACTGCTCAAATACCTGTACTGAGACGTTCGGCACTGCCGCTCTCGCCATTAAGCATACCGGCATGAAGGGCTACTAAACTCGCAGGCAGCCTCGTTACTCCCCGTCGAATGCCCCCTTGAGTCCGTCGTAGGATTGTAGGAACTCGAACAGATCGCTGTCCGCGGGAAGGACGACCGTGGCGTTGGACTTGAGGATCTTCTTGTAAGCTTGCAAGGATCTTTGGAAGGAGTAGAAGGCGGGGTCGGCTGAGATGGCTTCGGCGAAGATTTCGACTGCGCGCGCCTCACCTTCACCGCGAGTGATGTCGGCCTGTCTTTGAGCCGTGGCTTTTATGATAGTAGCTTCCTTATCCACGGTCGCACGTACCTGAGCATCTATTTCGGCTCCTTGCGCGCGTTCCCTGTCCGCCTTTCGCTTGCGTTCGGCCTGCATACGGGCGTATACAGATTCGGCGATCTCGGGGGGGAAGTCGGCCCGCTTGATGCGGACGTCCTGAATTTCCAGTCCAAACAGGGCCAGCTTGGGTTCAACGTTTGCCCGTACCCTGGCCATTATGTCTTCGCGCTTGGTCGTGATGATCTCTGATTGGTTGTCGCTGGCGATCTCTGTCCTGAGTTCTGACGAGATATTGGTTAGCGCTCTCGATCTTCCCTGGCTCTCAGTCTGGACTGTCCTACGGAACAATTCCGGGTCTACAATGCGTGCGCGCGCGTACACATCTATGATGAGTCGCTTCTTGTCCTTGGTCAGGAGAGAATCGGGAGGAGCGTCGAAGATGAGGAGACGCTTATCGTAGTATGTAATCGAATCTACGAAAGGAGTCTTCATGTACAGTCCGGGGTGCTTGATCGTCTGCTTGATCTCTCCAAACCGGGTCACTATGGCAAGCTGCTTTTCATCGACGACGAAGAAGGCCTGCGGCCCAACGATTCCCGCTATGACCGACAGCACCACAAGCAAAACTGCAATGATCTTCAACATGTGATTCCCTACGGGTTCGCGCCCAACGCCGGTGGCAACTGGGCATCACCGGATAGTGGAAGCAGCTCAAGAAGGGCGCCTCCATGCTCCTTCGAGATGATGTATTTGGTGATTCCAGGCAGTATCTCTTCCATAGCTTCGAGGAAGAGACGTTGGCGGGTAACGTCCGGCGCCTTTTCGTACTCTGCGAGGACGGACAGGAATCGCTGGGCCTGACCTTCGGCTATCGCTACCCGCTCCTGCTTGTACGCTTCGGCTGACTCGGTCAGGCGCGCCGCCTCACCCCTGGCCTTCGGAAGAATGTCCTCCTTGTATGCGTCGGCGAGGTTTATGATCCGCGCCTTGTCCTCTTTGGCGCGGACAACGTCGTCGAAGGCGTCCTTGACCTGCTCCGGCGCGAACACGTTCAGCAGCTTGACCTCGCGAACGTTGATCCCGGTCTCGTAGTCATCCAGGAGCCTCTGCAGCACCACCTTGGTCTCCGCCTGGGTGTCCTCTTTCTTGTCGGTGAGAACATCGTCTATCGGCCTGCTGCCTACGACCTGGCGAAGCGCGGTCTCGGTCGCGTCTTTGACAGATTGACCCGCAGGGTCAACTGCGCGGTAGAGAAACTTCTCCAAGTCATTGATATCGAACTGCACCAGTAGCTGTACATCGACGATGTTGGGGGCCTCACCCGGCTGGCCTGCTTCGTCCGGGTCACCCGTTATCATGAGGGACTCGTTCAGAATCGGGGTGCTCCCTCTGATGCCAACCTCAAGCTGCCGTACATCTGCGACCTTGACGACATCGCGCGCGCCGATCGGCGTGGGCCACCACCAGTGGAGACCAGGTCCTCGGATACTCTCAAACTTGCCAAGCCGGCGAAGGGCGGCTTCTTCTCCCAGTTGGACGGTATAGACCCCCGAGCCCATCCAGACCGCGAACGCGATCCCGAAGAGTGCGATAACGATGAGGGACCCAGTGGACCCTCCCCTACCGCCAAGTCGGAACTTGCCGAAGAAGCCGCGGATGCGGTCCAGCACCTGTTCGAGATTGATCTCTGGCTCTTCGGGACGATACACGCGGTTACGCAGTCCTTTCAAAATCCAGTACAGCCGATGTCTTACATTAGTATGTTATCACATAGTGGCTGACCCGTTCGATAGCAGTTTTCGGGTGAGCCGACAATTCGAAACGGCGGTATCTTCGATTCATCGGACGTCAGCCCCGGATTCGGTGTCTTCAAGCAGGGTGAGGAACTCATCGTAGCTGGATACGGACGAGACCAGACCGACGAATGTGCCGAGATTCGGAGTCAGCTCTCTCAGACGCCTGACCTGCCCGCCTATTGGGCTGGAGGAGGCGGGACTCTCAGCGTAGGTGCCGTAGAAAGCGAAAAACGCCTGATTCAACTTGCGGATGGGATGTCCGCCGGACACGAACTCCTCGCGCCTAGACTCCATGTACTCCTCCGCCTCATCTACGTCGCCGGACTCCAGCATACGGTCCAGGGTCAGTCGCGTCTCGCGCATCTCAGAGTTGAAGTCGAATTCCATGTCCACCGGCGGAGAAGCAGTGGTCAGGTGCAGCGAACGCCCGAACGGAGGGAGCGCGTCTCCCGGTAACCGCACCTGCAGGCTGTCGTAGGCCGGCTGGCTGATCTCTTGCGCGGCGAGGTCGGCCACTGTCTCGTTCAGAGCCTGCATCTCATGAGAGCGGAACATGTTTCGTCCCAGTGGCCTGAAGAAGAGGTAGTGGTGCAGCCACTCGTGGGCGGTGATGTGGAGCGTCCATCGCAGGTCGCCGGAGGCGTGTATCGAAGCCGGATAGGTCGCGACCCCGCCGATGTCCACCACAAGCGCTGCCAGGTCGGAATCGGCCATCATCGCATCCTCGACCCGCTCTTGAATCGCGACGGTTACGCCCGGGTCGATCAGCACGTCCTCAAGTCGCTCGATTCGGTCTCTCGGTGATGTTACTAGCACTTTGGGCGGCTCGGACAGTCGCACGTCCACGGGAGGGAAGACCAACGGCCCGAAAGTGGCCAGTCCGAAAGTGTTTGCGGCGGCGCTCACCTCGGACTCGATCGTCTCTTCCACATCGGCGCGGATCGCCAGACGCTGTTCTCGGAGCCGTTCCAGCTCAGATTCGAGCAGAGCCAGGTCTGCCTTGCCGTCCGCGCCGACCGAGGACGCCGCCTCGATATGAGGCTCGATCTCGTTCATACGCTGGCCCAACTGGAAGTACCGCTCCACAGCCGAAATCCGCGCGGCATCGGAGATGCCCATGCCGGGAGTCGCCCTGACGACGCGATGAAGCCACTTGCTGAGGAAGTTCCGGGCGTGCCACTGGACGAGGTCGTATCTGTGGGACGAGACGACTATCTGGGTTGTGCTGACGGCGAAGACGTCGCCGCGAGCGGACAGGGTCACCACCAAGATGGCGGAGACCAGCGCGAGTCTCATCGTCCGCGAAACAGGTTGAGGAATCTGTCTTCGTAGAACTCGAACGCGCCCCAGCGGTCCAGCTCGTGTTTGAGGTCATCCGGGTTCCGGCCCTGCCCGACCTCGTTGAACATCTGCTCAATACGCTGCATGGCGGCCATGGGGAGACCACCCATGGCAGAGTTGGGTTCGAACAGTCCGCGAGACCGGAACTCGTTGGCGTTCTCCACCGCGGACTTGGACGTGAACTCGTACATGAACTTAATCAGGGCGACGTCCCACAGCTCATCCACTCCGACCATGACTACGGAGAGGTTCTCGCGGCGTTCGTCGAGGTCACTGCTTATATTTTGGGCAATGTCCGACGGTGGTCCGCTGACTATTTCCGTATTCTCAGCCTGGTTGCGGTATTTGTACAGAATCCCCGGACTGTTCGGGCCGTACTTCTGGACAAGGTGTTCGAGATACCTGTAGGCATCCGAGCTGAAGCCGTCCAGGGCCATGGCGTAGCTCGGAGTGACTATCGAGGGTTTTTCCGCAAGCACCTTGCCGGTTCTCACGACGCCTTCAGGTTTCCCCGGCGCGATTTCGCGGTAGATCGGCTCAGTGACCACGTAGTATGAGAGCGTGGTAGTGCCAAACGTGGCGAGGTGTTGGGTTGGGTATCTCACCACCCAGGTCTGCTCGGCGGCCCTGATGAAGTCAAGCTGGTCTTCCACTGTCTATCGCCTCCGCCGGAGGAGCGCCAGTCCGACAAGGCCGATCCCCAGCAGGGGCATCGCGGCGTCGCCCATGCCCATGCCGAGACTGGAGGGGGCGCTGCATCCCGAACCCCCCGCGGCCTCTTCTTCATCTTTGGACGTGTCCCCACCGGATTCGGTTGAGCTCACCGCTATGGCGGGGGGCTGCGTAGCCGTCGGCGCGGGCGCGGGCGGAGGCTCAGGAGTCGGCGTGGCGGTCGCGTCGATGGTCGCGATGGTCTCAGTCCCAGCCTGTGGAGTGAGGCTGAAG
>JAKZVY010000261.1:0-11724 GCA_047515825.1 Dehalococcoidia bacterium | reverse complement strand
TTGAGCACCTGCAGGTTCGGAATCCTCACGTTGCCACGCTGCACAGGCAGGTGAGGCTCAATCAGTTCGTATTGACCTTGTGTGAGTTCCATGTACCCATACTACCATCCTCAACTCAATTAGTGTGAACAGGCCCTAGTTTACGAACGGCGAGATCTGCTCGAATTCACCCTTCACAATCGGCTTGGCGTCCACGTTCAGCCACTGCTCCAGCACTGTGCCGTAGATGCCGCGGAAGTCGATCGTGTGCTTCAGGTCCTCGGCATTCTCCCACTGTGCCGGGTCGAGCGATGGATACTCGCTGTACAGTCCGCCGCGAACGTTCTTACCGAACATGTACCCGCCGCCGCCCGAACCGTGATCGGTCCCGCTACCGTTGTCGCGCATCCGGCGTCCGAACTCAGTAAACACGAGAATCGCCACGTTTTCGCCCGCGCCGTGCTCCTCGAGGTCGTCCATGAAGTCTGAGATCGCGCCTGACAGGTCGGTCATCAGCTTGGGGTGCGTCGGCATCTCGTTGGCATGAGTGTCATAGCCCCCATGCGACGTGTAGAAGATGCGAGTGCCGAGATCGGCGAAGTGGATCCGCGCGATGTCCCGCATGTTCTTGGCTATCTGGTTGTCGGCGTACTCGACGGTTGACTGGTACTGCCCGGCAACCTCCGCGAGCATATCTGCTCCCTTGAGCACGTCCAGTCCAGTCTGACCGATGTAGTCGGCCACCGGGCCGGTGCCGATCGCCTGACCGTAGATGCCCTTGAACGCCATCAGCGCCTTGTCACGCAACTGCTCCTGTTCTATGCGGGTCATTACCCCATAGCTCTCAAGGTCGCCCACCGATGTGACCGGAACCCCGTTCACCGCCATGGCCCTGGGCAGACCCATCCCGATGTTGACGCCGGTCAGAACGTTCTCGGCGTTGGGGTCGAGCTCCCGAATCGCCTGCCCGAGCCAGCCCTCGCTGCCCACTCGGTCGGGCTCGGCAGTGTGCCAGATGTCCATTCCCCGGAAGTGCGACCGGTTCGAGTTCGGATAGCCGATCCCCTGGATGATCGCCATCTTACCCTCGTCGTAGAGACGCTTGAACGGCGCGGCGTTGTGGTTGATCGCCAGTGTGTCGTTGATCGGCAGAACGTCGTCCTGGCTGAGAACGACCTTGGTCCTGGCATCGTAGTAGTGCTGGTTCGTATAGGGCACGATCGTGTTCATGAAGTCGTTGCCGCCGGTGAGCTGCACCACCACCAACGTCTTCTCCCGTATCGGGGTACGGGACATGTCTGTGCTCTGCGTACTCATCTCTCTCCTCGGGGCCTGGCTGAGCCTGTTTTTACGTGTCCAGCTTCAAGCTGGCTACTCGAACTGATAGTCAACGGTGGAGGCGGTCATTTGCAGGAGGTTGTGGACTCCCACAGACTCGTCTGATTTCATACCGCCCAACTCTGAGGCGTAATCTATGAGCGACTCGTATGTCTGCTTGCTCACCGTGATGCCGCCCAGAAGATCGAGACAGCGGTCCACTAGCTGATTCGGATCATCGTCCAGACTGCCCACGCGCTCCACCATCTCCCTGACGCCGGGCTTGGATACGTCCTCAAACTGGCTCTCGACGAACCCGATCCGCTCGCTGAGCGTCCCGGAGTCGATCCACTCGTGACCCGTGTGCCACCCCTCGACCGTTGGCGGGTTCATCAGCCGCTGGCCCATTATCGACAGCGGACCCTCAATCGGCGACCCGTTGAGCGTCGTTACCGCGAACTGGTTGAGTCCGGGAGTAGGACTGCTGAACTCACCGGTTTGCCGGAGCACACCGACCACCAGCTCAGTCGGGCTCTTCACCTTCTTGAAGTCTCGCGCTTCTTTGAAGAAGTCCGAGCTGAACAGCTCCAGCAGCACTGGCCGCATCTGTCCGCCGGTCTCCATGAACACTTTGGACAACTGCTGGATCGCCGCCTCGTTCTTCGGAGGCTCCGTCGCCCAGGACGGCACCTGCAGCTCGTCCTCCACGAAGAAGTTGTACAGGTGTCTCGAAATGAACCTGGCCGTCGCCGGCTGCTTAACGATGACGTCGATGACGTCCTCGCCGTTGAAGTTGCCTGTTTCGCCGAGGAATGTCTTCTCACCGTAGTCGTGGTCTTCAGCGATGAACTCGAACTCGGCCGGGTAGTGGCCGTTCGGGTAAAGCGAAAGCGGCTGCCTGAACGTCCACCCCGTGAACGCGCGAGACGCGGCCTTGATGTCGTCCTCGGTGTAGTTGCCGACACCCATCGAGAACAGCTCCAGCAGCTCCCTGCCGTAGTTTTCGTTGATCTCGTCCTTGTGGTTCTCGTTGTTGTCCAGCCAGAAGATCATCGCCGGATCGCGCGAAAGCTCCAGCAGGATGGTCCGCATGTCCATCAGGCCCACCCGCCTGAACATCTCGATTTCCGTATACAGCGACGGGCCATGTTCGCTCTTGCCCCACGCGACCGGGAATATATGGTGCAGGAAGAGACTCATCTTCTCCTCCAGCGGCCGTTCCGTGTTGGCCATCCTGTATATCCACTTGCCCACGTGGATCGCTACCAGTTCACCACCGTAGTACCTGTCGATATACGACTGGTCGAGCGCCGGGAACCGCTCAGGAGTGACCAGATCGTCAACGATCTCCTCGTACGTCTTCTCAGCCGTCAGTCTGTCCAGCTCAGACGGCGTCGCGCCAAATCCGGCGCGCCTCATCAGGTGTGCGACAAGCCCCCGATCCGATTTCATTTCGACATCCTCCCGCCTTGAGGTCTCACTTCGTCAGGAGACGCACCTCTCCAACGCAACTAGTAATACGTATTATAACTCCATACACGCCGGGTTGTGCACCGTCGAGCTAACCTGTGAGACAAGTGCAAAACTCCGTCGGAAGTAGTCTCGTCACTCCCGTGAAAATCAACACCGTTACGGGGAAAGCGTCGAGCGCCTCTTCAATCCGCTCCCCCGACGGGATGCCGGTCCGGAGATATTGGGAGCGTCATGAGAACCAGCGCTGCCCCGGCGAACAGCGCGCCAACATAGTAGACGAACGCCTGAAAGCCCAGAGTCTCGTATAGCGCCCCGGCAATGAGCGGGGACAGCATCGCCATCAAGAATCCGGCGAAGGTCACAACACCCAGGCCAGTGGACGCCACTTCACTCCCGACGACGTCGAACACGGCAGCGGTCAGAATCGGCTGGTCCGGGTAGAGGAACAGTCCCAGCAGCGCAATTGTGACGGCGAGCAGGATTCCGGTGTCGAAGACCAACAGCGCAAGGGCCGCAAGGAGTGACCACACGAGGCCCGGCGCCAGCACCTGCTTGCGGCCCAACCGGTCGGAAAGGAGACCCGCGAGCGGCTTGGCTATCAAGCCTACAGCGATGAGCAACCCTATGTGGAATCCTCTCAACATCGTGCTCATCTGGAGATCGTTGTCGAGGTAGAGCGGCAGGATGGTCACCAACGCCACCAGGGCCATGCCCCTGAATCCTCGCACCAGGGTGAGACCCCAGAGGACGGGACTCCTCAGCAGTCGCCTCGTTGCCTCGATTCGCTCGGAGGTCGCAACGGCCTCTTCCACCTCCCTACTGCCGATATTGCGAAGCGCCCAGATGGCCATCGCTCCGATAAAGAGTGGCACCACAGCGTACATGCTCAGCAGATCTCTCCAGGTAAGGAACGCCAGCAGCGCCCCTGTGACCACGGGCCCGGCAACGTCGCCCACACTGCCCCCAACCCCATGAACAGCCAGCACCATCCCACGTCGGTGCGGAAAGTGGTGGGATAGGGAAGCCGATGCGAGCAGGTGCCAGATGGAGTGTGAGATCGCCACGACGGCCATGCCAACCAGCAGCAGCGGATACACCGGCGAGACGCCCATGACGAGGCAGCCCACGGCGGAGGCCCCCAGGCACGACGCCAGAAGCGGACCCCAGTACCTGCGTAGAATGTCGACCAGCACGCCCCCGGGCAGCGCGACCAGCCCGGAGGCCAGTTCGCGGGCGGACAGGATCCCGCCCACACCAACGCTGTTGAGGTTGAACGCCTGCTGAATCTCCGGCAGCGTCACCACAAAGCTCTGCATGATCCAATGGAACACGGTATGACCGACGGCGAGCCCGGGGACTATGATTCGTCCGCCAAACGCCGGAGCCTGCTTTTCGGGTGAATCCGTCATGTCAGGACTCTGCACTGTTCAACGGCCCCTAAACCAAAAACCTCACACACACCGGCATAGGGATCTCCGTAACGCCCCCAGTCGGTATCAGCGCCCCCGACTCCCCGTCGATCCTGAACGACACTATGGTGTCCGAGTCCTGGTTAGCCGCCAGCAGGAACTCGCCCGATGGGTCGATCGCGAAATTGCGAGGCGTCCAGCCCTGTGTCGACTCATAACCCACCGCCGTCAGCCGCCCCGTGTCCTCGTCCACCGAGAAGATCGCGATGCTGTCATGGCCCCGGTTTGAGCCATAGACGAACTTGCCAGACGGATGAACGTGGATGTCCGCCGTCGTGTTGCGCCTCCCGAACCCCGCCGAGGGCAGCGTCCCGACGGTCTGGAACGGAGTCAGCGCCCCACTGTCGGTATCGTAGTCGTAGCCAGTGATCGTACATCCCAGCTCGTTGATGACGTACGCCCGCGTGCCGTTCGGATGAAAGTCGAAGTGCCGAGGCCCTGCACCGGGCTCGGCCCCGACATACGTCGGACCACTCGCCACCAGCTCGCCACGCTCCAGGTCCAGCCGGTAGATCACGACCTTGTCCTGACCCAGGTCCGGCACGTACGCGAACCGGTTCTGGGCGTCCAGGTTGATCGAGTGTGCGTGAGCCTGCTCCTGACGGTCCGGGTTTACGCTCGACCCCTCGTGCTGGATGAAGCAGGACAGGGACTCTAGGCTACCGTCTTCGCTGATCGGCGCGACGCACACGCTCCCACCGTGGTAGTTCGCCGCAAGCAGATAGCGCCCCGTCGCGTCCACGCTCGCATGACACGGCCCCGCGCCCCCGGAACCCTGCACGTTTATCAGCGACAACCGACCCGCGTCGGCATCGATAGCGTACGCATACAGGGCCCCCTGACGTTCGCCATCAAACTCCTCGACCTCCGAGGTCGCATACAACCACCGGCCGTTCGGGTGCACCGCAAGAAAAGACGGGTCCTCCGCCCCGGATATGCTGGACACCGGGTCCAGCTCCCCGGTTTCCCCGTCGAATTCGCAGACGTATATCCCATCCGAAGTCGTCCTCGTGTATGTGCCTACTGCAACCAGACTAGGTTGTGCCATCGTTCTCACTCCTGACTTCCATGGAGGACGCCTGCACCCGTCGTTCCGGCGTATGCCGGAACCCAGAGGGCTGCTCAACGGCCCAAAGACCGCTCTCTATTCTCAGACCAAGTATCCCCGTTCGATCAGCCAGACACGAGCGAGGCTGGACCACGGGGTGGAACGCGACGCCAGCGTGAGTCTGTCGGTACGCTCCCAACGCCTTTCCTGTAATGTCCAACCCAAGGTGGCGTGTAGCGTACCCGAATCTCCTCCAAGCCGCTCGGCTCGGGACCACGATCTACCCAGTGCATGGGTTATCCGAGTTTCTCTTTACGCCCAATATGTCAGTGCTGTCGTTCAGAGTTCGCCAGCCTTGGCTTGCTCTAACACTTGGATGAATCGATCCACCTGCGCGGCCACAGGACCGCTCAGCAGGTCCTCTCTGACTTCGTCGCTCAGAGACTCCAGCTCCTCAGACTCTTTTGTAGACAGTTCTTGCTTACCCTGCAGCACTCGGAGCCTCTCCAATTTCTTGACTGTTCTCTGATCAGTGGGATCACGCACCCCCAGGAAGTTCCGCAGGACCTCGTCCGCAGACCAGGCAACCAGATCTACCTCGTTTGTCGAAACAGTAACCTGATTGCTCTCGTCCCGTTGAAGAAGCTGCACCTGCCCCGCCTTGAGGCCTGCCGGCATCAGCTGAGTTTGGTTATCGGCATGAGATACCCCGCTGCGCAACCGCTGCGTCGCCCGACCTCGGACGCCCTGCATACACCGACACCACTGTCTCCACATGCCCAGCGGCCAGCGCGTTCACCTACCCCTGCACGGCATCCCCAGTCCGATAGCTGTCCAATGTAGCTCCGTCCTGTCGCTCGACTACCGAGAAAAGTCTATACAGAGTCGTTTCGCCGGGACCTCGAGGACCTTCGAGACCTTTTTCGGTCGCCTGACAAAAAAGTTTAGCCACTAGAGGACGTTACTCGATACTCCGATACGGGGCGGATATCCATTGGAGGCAACCATCGGAAGCTGTACCTGTTTAGTCGGAGACCAGGTTAAAAGAAGGTCCGAAAGTTTCCGAAGTCCCCGGGAGACCGGCCCTGAGCGCCGCCGTTGGTGGCTAACGCTTTTTTGAGGCGACCGAAAAAGGTCTCGAAAGTCCTCGAAGTCCCCGGAAGCCGCTCCTATGAAGAGGTTCAGGCATGTAGGGGCAATCCCTTGTGGTTGCCCACGTTGGTCTTCATGCCCAGGACGCCCCTACGGGCGGGTCGCCTACTAATATGGGACAGGCCCCACACCTCCCCCGCAAATTGACGCTCCAATTCCCCATTGGTACACTCAGGCCAACCCAGACCAGTGAGGTTGTGCCGTGCCCAACAGCGTATCCTTTCAGGACCTTAACCCCCTCGCATTCCTCGACCGCAGCGCGTCCGTCTATCCCAACAAGCCGGCCGTTATATACAACGACACGACCTACACCTACGCCGACTTCAACAACCGTGTCAACCGCCTGGCAGGAGCGCTCAGACAGGTCGGCGTCAACAAGGGCGACCGCGTCGCCTTCATGCTCCCCAACATACCCCAGATGCTCGAGGGCCACTACGGCCCCATGCGCCTGGGCGCGGTGCTGGTCGCCATCAACATCAGACTTTCCGCGAGGGAGATCGTCTACATACTGAACCACTCGGGCGCGAAGGTCCTCGTGTTCGACTCCGAGTTCGCCGACACTGTCCGCGCCATGGACGGCCAGATACCCGGCGTCGAGACCATCGTCCAGGTCGCCGATGTCGCTCCCATTGCCGACGACATCCCGTCCACGGAGTACGAGCAGTTCCTCGCGTCCTCTCCTCCGGGAGTCCACAGCGAGGCGCTCGACTCCGAGCTCGACCCAATATCGATCAACTACACCTCGGGCACCACCGGACTGCCGAAGGGCGTCCAGTTCCACGCTCGCGGCGCGTACCTGAACGCGCTGGGAGAGGTGCTGGAATCCGGCTTGAACTGGAACAGCACCTACCTGTGGACCCTACCGATGTTCCATTGCAACGGCTGGTGCCACACTTGGGGCGTGACCGCCGTCGGCGCGACCCACCTGTGCCTGCGCCGCGTCGAGGCCTCCCAGATCTTCAGGCTCATAGACAAGCACGGCGCCACCAACATGTGCGCGGCCCCGACTGTGCTGACCATGCTGTACTCGTCGCCCGAGGCAGCGGATGCTGACCTGTCCGGTCTCACAATCATGACCGCAGGCGCGCCGCCTGCTCCGCAGGTCATCCGCACCGTCGAGAGCATGGGCGCCTTCATCCTCCACGCTTCCGCACTCACCGAGACCTACGGCCCGACCACCATCTGCGCCATCCAGCCCGGATGGGCCGACCTCCCCACCGACGAGCAGGCGCAGCTCAAGTCTCGCCAGGGTGTGCCATTCATAGTCTCAGAGCCCGGTCTCCGTGTCGTCGACTCCCAAATGGAGGATGTCGCACGCGACGGGAAGACATTGGGCGAGGTAGTCATGCGCGGCAACATCGTCATGACCGGTTACTTCGACGACCCCGAAGCCACGGCCACCGCCTTCGAGGGCGGATGGTTCCACTCAGGCGACATCGCCATCTGGCACCCCGACGGCTACATCGAGCTCAAGGACCGCGCCAAGGATGTCATCATATCCGGCGGTGAGAACATCTCCAGCCAAGAGGTCGAGAAGGTCATCATGGAGCACCCCGGCGTGCTGGAAGTCTGCGTCGTCGGTGTCCCCGACGAGCGTTGGGGCGAGGTGCCCAAGGCGTTCGTCGTCCCGCGCGCCGGAGTCGAGGTCGCCGGGGATGAGGTCATACAGTTCACCCGCGACCGAATCGCCCGCTTCAAGGCCCCCAAGTACGTCGAGTTCCGAGACCTGCCCAAGACCGCCACCGGCAAGATCCAGAAGTACATACTGCGCGAAGCCGAGTGGGAAGGCCACGAGTCCCGCATCCAGGGATCGACGACCTTCTAGGGGAGCTACGACAGCAGCCCCGTAATCACGATGCGAGAAAGAATCAATGCCACAGTGCGCCGTGTGCGACAAGCACGTATCTGAAGATATAGACACACCGATCGGCCGTACCGTCGCCGGCACCCCCGAGCTAGACCCGACCAGAGGCACCAAGCGCTACTGGGAAGGCGTATGGCACTACTTCTGCGGACTCGTCTGCCGCAGCCGCTTCGACTCCAGCCCGTCCGAGTACAATCAGGCCTGACGCTCCCCTGAAGGAAAGCCGCCCCGATCTAGTCCAGCCCGTCGTACCCTGCCACACGCTCCGGCGTGATCCGTAGCAGCACGAAGTCCAGCTTCTGCAGGATATCTTCCACGTACGGGCCGCCCTCTTCTTCCCCCAGGTAGTGGAAGGACACAGCCCGCACAATCTCCTCCACACGCTCATCCGACAGCAGCGCCGTACCGTTGATGAGTACCCAAGGCTGAGGCCTCTCATTCGTGGCCAGGCACAGCGCGACCTGCGGATTGGCTCGGACGTTGCGCGCCTTGACCGTACCTCGCGCCACCGCGATCACCACGTCACCGCCGTCGACCAAGTGCCACACAGGCGTCACGTGCGGCGTGCCGTCCCCGCGCATGGTCGTAACAAAGGAGATGATGGGCTGCCCGATCAGCTCCCATGTCTGTTCGCTGCTCAACCTACCCATAGCGCTAATCCTCCATAGTCAGTCGCATACCGGAAGTTAAAGTATCGTCCCTGCCTCTTGCAGACGGCCGATGTCATCCCAGTCGTACCCGAGCTCTTCGAGGCCAAGCGCGCTCACGAAGTCCGGCCAGTAACGCTGGAACTGCGCGCTCATAAACTGAATCCAGCGACGGTTTGGCCGAGTCCGGCCCGTTCGGCCCATACCCTGTGCCCGAACCGTATATCAGCCTCGGGTTGATCTCCCTGAGCGTCTCGTAGCCCATGCCCAGCCGCTCCGGGATGCCCTTGCGGTAGTTCTCTATGAACACGTCCGCTTCGGCGACCAGCTTGTGGACGATCTCCCGCCCCTCCTCGGTCTTGAGATTGACCGCGATACCCCGCTTGTTGCGATTGCATGTCTCGAAGTACGCGTTGCGATCGCCCTCCAGCGCGATGGGACGCGAGCTCATCCTCGCGACCGCACGGCCCACGTCGCCGTCCAGCGCCTCGATCTTGATTACGTCCGCCCCCATGTCGCCGAGCATCGAGCTCGCCACAGGCCCAAACTGGTACATCGTCCAGTCCAGCACCCGCAGCCCCTTCATCGGGCCGTTCACACCGTTTCCGTTCGTCGTACTCATCACAACCGCCTGGCGCTCAGACATCCTCCCTACTCCTATGAGACAGGGACTTTCGCTTATTGTGTACCGTAACGTCTCGCACAGTCGTCATTCCCGCGAAGTGGCTCGCCGCTCGGCAATCCATAGGTCGTTACACCAGCGTGTCTCAGCCCTCCTGCGAGACCAGGTCCGCGATCCGCTCTCCGATCATCATCGTCGTAACATTCGTGTTCGCGCGGATGCAGTCCGGCATGATCGATGCGTCCGCCACCCTAAGCCCGGACAGCCCATGTACCCTGCCATTCTGATCGACCACCGCCATCGGGTCGTCCGCCGGCCCCATCTTGCAGGTTCCGGAGATGTGCTGTCCTGTCGTAGCCTCCTTCATCAACCACTCGTCGAGTGCGTCGTCCGACTCCATCACCCCGTCTGGCGGCTCGATCCGTTCTTCGAGGATACCCTTGAAGTCGGGATGCTCCACCAGTTCCATGCACTTCCTGATTCCCTCGCGCGATCGTTGCCGGTCGAACTCCTCGGCGAAGTAGTTGTAGTTCAGGTTCGGCTGGACGGAGACGTCCGTCGAGGCGAGCGTCAACTCTCCGGAGCTCACGGCCAGGTCGAGCACCACCAACATCCTGATGCCTAGCGGCACCATGCGGTCGCCACCCCTGTTGACCCGCTCTGTCGCGAAGTTCTGCATCGAAATCTTCATGTCGTTGCGCAGGTCGGACCCCGTCGCGGTGTAGCGCAGCATCAACTGGCTCCTCGGAGCGAACCCGTCAAGATCAATCTCTGGCTTCGTCCTCCAGGTCGCCCACACCACAGGATGGTCTCGGAGGTTCTGACCGACGCCGGGCAATTCGTGCACCACCGGGACCCCCACTTCTCTCAGGTGGGCAGCCGGCCCGACTCCCGACAGCAGCAGTATCTGCGGAGAGGCGATCGCACCGGTGCTCAGCACGATCTGGTCTCCCTCGACCACGAACTTCTCACCGCCGCTCTCGACCTCCACGCCGGTCGCGCGCCCGTCCTCGACGATGACGCGGTGTGTCGTGCAGTTCGCCCTGATCGTCAGGTTGAGCCGGTGCCTCGACATCGACAGATAACCGACGTTCGTGCTCCACCGGATGCCGTTCGGGTTGTTGTACGGCGTCGGACCGATTCCGGTAACGTCCGGGTGGTTCTGGTCCGGCCCGTCCGGGTGCCCCGCCGCCTTCGCGGCGTTGTAGAAAGCGGTCTGCATCGGCGGCCATTCTGCCGAGTCGGCGAAACGACGGCAGATGATCGGCCCCTCCGTGCCGTGGAAGTCGCCGCTGAAGTCGGTGTCCGTCTCCAACTGGCGGAAGAACGGCAACACCTTCTCGTATGTCCACTGGTCGTTGCCGCGCGCCGCCCAGCCGTCGTAGTCCTCAGGCATCCCCCGCAGGAACACCTGGCCGTTTATAGCGCTCGATCCTCCGGTCACCCTGCCGCGCGGCACCATCATCGGCTCCGCGATAGACGTCGGCTGACCCCAGAACTGCCAGTTATGATCGCTTGTCATGACGTCCATGCCGGTGGCGTAGCCCTGTCTGACCTCTTCCGGCAGGCTGTCGATATCCGCGTAGTCCGGCCCGGCCTCCAGAAGCAGCACAGACCGGTTCGGGTCTTCTGAGAGCCTTGTGGCAATAATGGCCCCGGCCGAGCCCGCGCCCACTACGATGTAGTCATACTTCATCAGAAAACCTCCCCCAGGCAATGGATATCAAGCAAGTTGCGCGAATCCTATATTTCAACATCAGGGCCGTCAATACCGCAGACAGCCGCGGGTCTGTGCCAAGTTAGAGGGTGTCTGAGAAAATGGTTCCTTACGCCTACTCTTCCTCGATGGGAGAGGATTGAGATGAGGGGGAAGTCTCCGCCTACCAAACTGACACAGACTCCCCTTCTTGAATTCCTGTTGTTCATGTGCTGTCGGCCTTGTAGGATTATATTAAGGGCATCCGGCGAGGCTAGGTAACTTGCAAGAGGAGCGTTGGTTGGGAGTGATGAAGTTGTTGAAGCACGATGGACGTTCGGTTGCGTTGCTTCTGGCTGTTGTGCTGGGATTGATCGTCCTGGCCGTGGCCCTGCCGGTGAGGGCGCAGTCTCAAGAGTCTGATGACCCACTCGGGACGATGTGATAGCTGTCATCC